>NZ_JROX01000416.1:0-513 GCF_000800955.1 Kocuria sp. ZOR0020 | reverse complement strand
TTAAATTGATGAACAACAAAAAAGGATATTTAAACTCTTTTAAAAACGAGCTAGGGAATAAGTTTCTCTTCCTAGGGTTTAAAGAAGAAAGAAATAACTTTAAATCAGAGTTCACGAAAGAAGAGATAAAAGCGATTGATGAAAGATACTTGGAATTTATTGAAGAGGTCTAAAGTTAATTCTTGACAAATATAAAGTAATTTGATAATATTGTTTTATAGAAAGGGGATTAAACAATGGCAACACAAAAAGCTATAAAGGTCGTAGCTTATAACCCTACAACGGAAGAAGAACTACACTTCAGCTGTAAGGCTCAATGTGCTAAGTATTTTGGTCTTAAAACTAATACAGTCATCAGGTGGCTTGATAATGGTAGACCTGTAATTGAACTGCTGATAGACCTAGATAGAAATCAAGTAGAAATTGAAAAACAAAGCAAACTAAATGGCTTTGAATTATTTACGATTAAGGAGTGGTTAGATTATGTGTAAGAAACGCAAATACACAAAAATG
>NZ_JROX01000415.1:0-265 GCF_000800955.1 Kocuria sp. ZOR0020 | reverse complement strand
AAGAACCAGATAGCGAACTAGTGGAAAAAGTAAAGGTTGAAACTCCTGAAGAAGTAACGAAAGAATCAGCACAGGCTTTCTTAGACTTAGCAAAAGGACAAGGTAAGGTAACAGAAAATGATTAATTATGAAAACAAAGCGATTAATTTACATGCTGAAGTGTATGGCTGGATGTATCGTGCATTAGAAGAAATGGTAAAAGCAGAATGGCACAATGATGAACTTTTCAAAGTATGGCTAAATCGTGCTGAATTTCTAGTAAAGC
>NZ_JROX01000414.1:0-1299 GCF_000800955.1 Kocuria sp. ZOR0020 | reverse complement strand
GAACCACTCACTGATGAGAACCGCCGGGCCCCACACACCGTTTATCAAACAGTCCCTTGCCTGGCCTGGATCTATTTAAGTCGAGCGTCGAGTTCTCCGGTGACGTGAGCGACGGCACTGGCGTACAGGTCTCGCTCCTGACCGGTCAGATCACCTCGATCAACCAAGAGGCTGCGATGATGCAAGGACGTGAGGAACCGTTCGTAGACCTCCCAGGCATCACAGCGGATCATCACTTCTTCCACGGTGCCCGTGGCCGCCTGGTGCTCGCTGGCCGCCAGATAGACCTCGATCAAATCCCGGGTCTGGGCCCGGGTCATGGGCAGATGCCACGGGTCCACCGTGATCCGCCCACCAAGGTAAGCGAGGTCTTGGGCGGGGTCCCCGATCTCCGACCACTCCCAATCGATGTACCGCACCGTGGTGTCCCCCTCGACGAGGATGTTGGGCAACAACAGATCCCCATGGATCAGCCCGAAGGACGCCAACCGGTTGAAAGTCTTCTGCGCGTCCTGCAGGTATGCCCCCACCTTCCGGGCCAGTCGTGTCACGTCGGGCTCGGCCATCACTCCCGGGTGGTTATCGTTCCACCAGTCCAGCCCGGCGGCGAACTGACCGGCGATGTCCACCGCCTCCCGGCGTTCCTCCTCCGGGGTGGTCAGCTCACCGCAGCGGTCGAATCGCTGGGCATGCAGACGAGCCATCTGCTGGGCATGGGCCCGGACCAGAGCCGGAGTCCACTGCCCCGGTGTGAGGACGCGGCCGGGTATGAAGCTGACCACCATGTACGGAGCACCCAGGGGGTTGTCCGCCGACTCCTCCAGCACCAGGGCCTGCGGGCCGATGCCCTCGGGCACCAGGCTCAGCCCGTGGAACTCCTCCCGTATCGGCCGCGGCAACTCCTCCACCGGACGCCGGGCGATCCGCACCACCACTCGTTGCCCACCGGCCTCCAGCAACCACGCCGCGAAGCTCTCCCCATGCCCCAGCAGACGCACCTCGTCTCCGTCTCCCGGTGAGGAGCCCAGGCCGACCGCGGCCGGGGCCTGGCCAGCCAGATGAACCAGTCGGTCGACCATGGACGGATGCTCAGGACGGGCAGGAGTCATGAGCACAGTCTGCCCTCAATCAGACCTGGCTCGAGAACCAATGTCATGCCCCCGCTGCACCGAGGAAACGGCTCCAGCGCTCACACCGGAACCCTCACCGCGTCGTTCGAGTGCGCAACGCAGTGGCGCAGACTGCACGGGTTACGGCTTGCCGACGCGGCAATCGCCTCTCAATGCACTAGTGACAAAT
>NZ_JROX01000413.1:0-216 GCF_000800955.1 Kocuria sp. ZOR0020 | reverse complement strand
CAAAATGTATTGCTGGCTGACTATTCCATAGTTCTAATGTTTCCTTGTCTACTTCTGGTTGATTCATGTATTCTCTGTTCATTCTAGCTCTTGTATTAACTACTTTAATTTTAATACGTTTCTTGTATTCCTGTTGTCGTAAGTACATCAGATATTTATCTCTAGCCATAGTTACCTCCTATAAATAGTATAACACAAAATGCCTACAAAGTCAAT
>NZ_JROX01000047.1:0-49373 GCF_000800955.1 Kocuria sp. ZOR0020 | reverse complement strand
CCCTGTCGCGGACCGCGAGAATCCGCGACCACCTGGCGATCCTCGCCGGACGGTTCGCCGCCGATCGCCTCCGCGCTCTCGCCTTGGCGCAGGGCAAGATCGCGACAACCGTCCCGCAGGTGTTGTTCGTCTGCGTGCACAACGTCGGACGCTCCCAGATCGCCAGCGCCCTGCTGGCCCACTACGCCGGCGACCGGGTCGAGGTCCGCTCGGCCGGGTCGCGGCCCGGATCCGAGGTCCACCCCCTGGTGATCGACGCGCTGGCCGAACGCCACATCGACCTGTCCGGAGCCTTCCCCAAACCACTGACCGACGACGTCGTCCGCGCAGCCGACTACGTCATCACCATGGGCTGCGGCGACGCCTGCCCCATCTACCCCGGCAAACGCTACCTGGACTGGGAACTGGCCGACCCCGCCGAGGAGACACCGGAACGAATCCAGGAAATCGTCGACCAGATCGACGACCGCGTCCGCGCCCTGTGGACCGAGATCCAGAACTGACGACGGCCCACCGGGCAAGAACAGAAGCACTCGGAGCCGCCAAGCGAAACTGCGATCCCCGCCATCTCCCGCTAACAGTCACAGGCGTGGTGACTGTGCCGGGTGTGGTGGCTGTGCCTGTTGCTGTGCCAGGGGCGGTGATGACGCTGTCCACGTCATCGGGTGAGTGCGCCAGGAGGTTCGCCACCAATGGCGGGAGGAATGTGGTCTTGCCGCTGCCCGGTGGGGCTTGGACGACTGCCGAGCCGCCAATGAGGGCCCGTTCTGTCTCTGATTCGAGCTCGGCCACGGGCAAACCGGTGCCGATATGAGTCAGGTCGAATGGGAAATGGGCCATGGCTCCAGTGTGTCAGGGTGGCTGACTGCTCTTGGAGCTCTCAGCCCTGGGATTGCGCATCTGACGTTTGCTCACGTTCTGGTCACATTGGTGGCTTTTTCTCCGGTTTGAGGTCATCTGGAGCTTGTGTTGTCTGACTCCCACGGGAAACTTGAACCATGACTCACCACCAAGGACCTGAGAGGAACAAGACTCCAGGTCAGATGCCTCTTCCGTCACTGGATGCGGTGCTCCCGGATCCCGTGACTGGTGCTGGTGCTGGTGACTGCCCGACCACTGCTTTCACCCGGGCGGGCGATGCCCCCACGGGCATGGGACCGAATACTGGGATGGGGTCGAATACTGACTCGGCTGAGATTGCAGATCGACTTCTCGACTTGGGAGCACCGCAGACAGATCACCATCAGAAGGCCGCCGCGTTGGTTGCGGGCATCACGGCGGATGTTCGTCGGGAGGCCTCTGCCCGCGGTCGACTGCTCCGCCGGGTGGCATCTCTCCACTCAGTTGCCCTGCAAGCCACACGGCAGATCGCGCAGGATGACGCCACCGCCCTGGAGCAGCACAGTCAAGGCAAAAGCACCCGCGCCACGGACACGGCCACACCCGCAGAGCTGGAGCGCTGGGCGGAGGAGGACACTCGCCGATTGGTCACGGGTGAGCTGGAACTGGCCTTGAAACTTCCTCGGGGTTCGGCCATGGAGACTCTGCGGCAAGCTCTGGTCCTGGCCCATCACCTGCCCCACGTACTGGCGCAGCTGGAATCGGGAGAAATCCTGTGGACGCAAGCACGGGTGATCCTTCAGCAGTGGTCGGCGCTGACCAGCACGTATTTCCCATCAGTTGCTGCAGGTCTGTCATCAGAATCAGGCGATTCAGCTGATGGACAGGACACCGGCGCAGGGGACGAAACAAAGAGCGCCCCACCAACGCCCTCAACAGACCCACTCCAGGCCGCCGGGGACCGGTTGGTTCAGGAGATGTTGGAACGTGCCCAGCAGTGTGGTGCATCCAAGTTGAGGGCGTTTGGGCACCGTCGTCGTCATGGGTTGGGAGCGCCGGCCAGCGAACGCGCTCATGCGCATGCCCGGCGGCAACGCTCTGTGTGGGTGGAACCCGAGGAGGACGGCATGGCCCACCTCCATGCCCTGCTGGATGCACCCACCGCCATGGCGGTGTGTGACCGCATCGACCAATTGGCGCAGTCAAGCGGCCCTTCTGCTCACGCCTCACAGGCACATCGCATGTCGCCGGTACATCTGTCGTCACCGGCATCCTCTGCGGCAGAAACGCCATGCTCGCCGCCTGCACCAGCGGATTCAGCCCCGTCACGCACGGACCCGGTATTGCCCGCCACCCCGGATGTAGACAGTGGTGTCCCCTGTGACACCCGGGCCTTGCCGGAGCGTCGCGCTGACGTCCTTGCCGATCTGCTGTTGGAGGCTGAACCGTCTGTGGAGTCAGGGCTGCAACGAGGTGTCCGGGGCCAGGTGTCCGTGATCGTGCCGGTGGAGCACCTGGTGACGGCTGATCAGACACTCAAGCGCGCGGTGCACGAACGGGGGTCAAAGTTGGTTGCGGAATCGACGCCAGCCTCACCGGGGACGCCGTCGACTCCACCGGAGTCGACGTCCGCTCCGGAGTTGGTTGGATATGGTGCCATTTGCCCGTCCACCGCGGTTGAGATTGCCGCCGGCAGTTCGTCGTGGTCCAGGTTCCTCACTGACCCTGCCACAAGCCAGGTCACCCAATACAGTCGGGACACCTACACGGTTCCAGCCGGTTTGCGGCGCATGCTGCAGGTACGCGATGCCACGTGCAGATTCCCTGGATGTCGACGACCCGCCATGCGCTGCGACATCGACCACACAGTGGCCTGGGAAGACGGCGGTCTCACCGATGCCGAAAACCTCTCCCACCTGTGCCGCACCCACCACATGCTCAAACACCAAGGTAGTCCGTTCGGGAGCTGGGCCGTTGAGCACAGCGGGACCCCAGACCGGACCACGCCAGCCACAGGAGTTGGTGCTGGTGTTCCTCATGGGGCCGACGCCGGGGCGGGTGCTGGTGCTGGTGCTGGTGACATTGTGTTCACTTCGCCCTTGGGCACAAAGCGCGCCAGCAGCCCCGAGCACACACTGTTCCTGGATTCAGCCAAGGAACCTCCGCTCAGGGCACCCCTGAGTCCTGACAACTCGAGCACGGCAGACCCCACCCCTTCCCCACCCGACGACGATCCACCCCCTTTCTGAGGCAGAGTCACCCCAGAACCCACGCCAGGACGGGACACCTAACCCATTGGCATGGGCCACCCATGACAAAGCCCAGCCCCGAAAGAAGAGCTCACTCCGGCGGGTGTCCACGCTCGTATCTGCAAGAGGGCATCATGGTCTCTGTTCCGGCACCCCGCGCAGCCTCAGCACCCGCGTGAGTTACGGCACACCAGGCACACCCCGCCGCCCAGCTACACCCCGGCACCCCAGCACCCCTGGATGCTCCGGATCCCCAACGTAGGATCGGGGACGTGACTGATGCAGCCTCCAACTCCACCCAGCCCACTGACCCCACCGGCAGCAATTTCCCGGAGCAGGTCTCCGAAACCTTCGACCCCACCCAGTGGCGCGTGGTTGACGGTTTCGAGGACCTGACCGACATCACATACCACCGTGCCGTGGAACGTGACCATGCAGGCCGGGTGACAAGGGACCTCCCCTGGGTACGCATCGCCTTCCACCGTCCGGAGGTGCGCAACGCATTCCGCCCGGGGACGGTGGACGAGCTCTACCGCACCTTGGACCACGCCCGCATGTCCTCGGACGTCGGGGCGGTGCTGTTGACCGGCAACGGTCCGTCTGCCAAAGACGGCGGCTGGGCCTTCTGCTCCGGCGGTGACCAGCGGATCCGCGGTCGCGACGGTTACCACTACGCAGACGGTGAGACCGCCGAGTCCATCGACCCTGCCCGGGCTGGTCGCCTTCACATCCTGGAGGTGCAGCGTCTGATCCGCACCATGCCCAAACCCGTGATCGCCCTGGTCAACGGTTGGGCAGCCGGTGGTGGACACTCCCTCCACGTGGTCTGTGACCTGACCCTGGCCTCCCGTGAACACGGCAAGTTCAAGCAGACGGACGCCACCGTGGGGTCCTTTGACGCCGGCTACGGCTCCGCCCTCCTTGCCCGCCAGGTGGGGCAGAAGTTCGCCCGCGAAATCTTCTTCTTAGCCCGCGAATACTCAGCGGAAGACATGTTCCGCATGGGGGCCGTCAACGAGGTGGCCGATCACGCCGACTTGGAGAACCTTGGCATCGAGTGGGCCAAGATGATCTGCCGCCAGTCCCCCCAAGCCATGCGCATGCTCAAATACGCCTTCAACCTTCCCGACGACGGCATGGTCGGCCAACAGGTTTTTGCCGGCGAAGCCACCCGCATGGGCTACATGACCGATGAAGCAGTTGAGGGCCGGGACGCCTTCCTGGGCAAGCGCGACCCCGATTGGTCCAACTTCCCGTACTACTTCTGAGATGAGCATTCGCCCACCACTCACCAAGGACTTGCCACCGGACACCGTGAAGCTGGACGGCCCAGACTCGATCCGTCAGCTTGGCGGTGTCCCAGGCCTGGTCACTGCGCTGGAAGGTGTGCTGAGCAGGGAGGGGCCGGCCGTCGTCGTCGCAACGTCAGGCAGTACGGGGCGGCCCAAGAAGACTGTGCTGAGCACCCGCGCCTTGCGCGCCTCCGCCGAGGCCACAGCTGGACGCACCGGTGGCCACGGGCAGTGGCTGCTGTGCCTGCCGCCGCACTACGTGGCTGGGGTGCAGGTTCTGGTGCGTTCAGTCCTGGCGGGAACCACACCGGTGGTCATGGAGGAGGGCCCCTTCACCGCGCAGGCCTTTGCCCGCACCGCAGCGGCCATGGATCACCCCATCCGCTACGTGTCCCTGGTCCCCACACAACTCCAGCGTCTGGTGGATGCCGCCGACTCCCCTGGCGTCCTGGCGGCGTTGCGCTCCTTTCACGCCATCCTGCTGGGCGGGTCAGCCGCACCGCCCGCGCTCCTGGACGCAGCGCGGGCACTGGGCGCCCGTGTGGTCACCACCTACGGCATGTCCGAGACCGCCGGCGGCTGTGTCTACGACGGCGTCCCCCTCCCCGGGGTGCAGGTCCACCTTGAACGCACCCCGAATTCTGGGAATCCGCCATCTGATCCGAGAACAGCACAGGACCCCGAACAGACGTCAGTTCCTGAGGGGCACCTCACCCCCGGGCGCATCTGGTTGGGAGGCCCCATGGTGACCGACGGCTACCTGGATGACCCCCAGCAGACTCATAGTCATGTGTTCTCCAGCCTCCCGGACGCAACTGACACCGCCAACACCTTGAGTGCCACTGCCGCCATACGCGCGAACACCAACACCTCACCCAAGAGCACGGCCCCATCCCCCACCCCCATGCACTGGTACCGCACGGATGACCTGGGTGTCCTGAAAACAACAGAGGCCACAACCACCCCACGCCTTCGAGTGATCGGTCGCGCCGATGACGTCATCGTCACTGGCGGCCTCAAAGTTTCCGCCGCCGTCGTCCGCTCACGGATGCTGGAGCACCCCGGGGTGCGCGACGCCGTCGTGGTCCCGGTGGCTGATGACCAATGGGGGCAGAAGATCGTGGCAACCGTGGTGCCTGCAACCTCGGTGCCGGCTGCCGAATCCAGCACACTGCCGGACGAGCTACGCAGCATGGTCAAAGACGCCCTGGGCAGTGCGGCTGTCCCCAAACAGATGCTCCTGGTCTCCCACATCCCCCTGCTGCCCACGGGCAAACCAGACCGGTCCGCGGTGGCGGAGCTGTTCGTGGAAGAATGACTCGGTCCCTGCGGCGCGGCCACCACCGCCCACCCGCTGACGGGACTGCGGATCCGCCCCCATCACCGGCGAGCACCCCGGTCCGCACCCTCGTTTCAGGAAGGTCGCCCGTGGCAACTGCTGCCCAATGGATTGAAGGCGCACGGCTGCGCACCCTGCCCATGGCGTTGGCGCCCATCATCGCGGGTACCGCGGCGGCGCAGTCCACGTGGGGGGCCAACCTGGGCATGGCCTTCCTGGCGTTCCTGGTGGCGCTGTTCCTGCAGGTGGGCGTCAACTACGCCAACGACTACTCCGACGGCATCAAAGGCACCGACGACAACCGCGTTGGCCCCCTTCGCCTGGTCGGTTCCAAGGCCGCCACCCCCAAGCAGGTGCTCTACGCGGCCCTGGGGTGTTTTGCAGCGGCTGCCATCGCCGGCCTGGCGTTGATTGTGCTCTCCCGGCAGTGGTGGTTCATCGTGATCGGGATTTCTGCAGTGTTCGCGGCCTGGGGGTACACCGGCGGCAAACGTCCCTACGGCTACCGCGGCTGGGGCGATGTTGCAGTGTTCATCTACTTCGGCCTGGTGGCGGTCTTGGGGACCACCATCACCCAAGCCGGCAGGCTCAACATCGACGCCTGGATTGCAGCCATCGCCACCGGCCTGTTCGCCTGCGCGCTGCTGATGGTCAACAACATCCGGGACATCCCCGGTGACCGCGAAGTCGGCAAACGCACCCTGGCCGTTCGCTTGGGTGATCACCGTGCACGAGTGGTGTTCGCCGCCGAACTGGGCCTGGCCTTTGCCCTGCACCTGTTCCTGGTGCCGTTCAACGGTTTCATGCTCCTGGTGTTCCTGTCCGTCCCCATGGCCGTGATGGCGGCCCGCACCGTGCTGTTCACACAGGAGCGCAAGGCCCTGATCCCGGTGCTCAAGGAATGCGGCATCCTGAACTTGATCTGGTCCCTGCTCTTCCTGCTGGCCGTGCTGGCCCGTCAGTGGGTCTGAGGCTCACCTGAGCCACCTCACCGAACAGGCCGCACCGCGGTGTTCACAGCGCCTTCAGGAACGACGACGTTCGCCGGACTCCCCCGTGTTGATCTGCACCTGGTCGGTGGAATCCACGTAGCTGTCCTCAACGTCCGCGTCTTCATCCGCCAAGGTGTCCTTGCGGATCTTGGGTGAACGCGAAATCCAGCGCGTCAGGTCCCGGCTGGCGGCGATGTGCAACTTGGGGAAGAAGATGTAGCACACGGCAAACGCGATGATGATGGCCGCCAAACCGGCAAACAAGATGCCCAGGCGCAACCACAGCCCCAGGGCGAACACCAGAATCAACAGACCAAGACGCAATGCGGAGTACTTCAAAAAGTTCACGCCAGCAGTCTAGTGCCGGTCCCTGGACATCCCCCGGACGGGCCCGGAAGTGTGAGCCCGGCTGCTGCTGCGTTGAGTGGTCAGGATTCTGGCTCGTCAGCGCTGATGGACCAGGATCCTGACCACTCAACGCGACAAGTCCCAGAAGGGAGTGTTCAGCCAGACGGTTGTTGCAACGGCCAACGATCATCCCAGGCACCCGGTGCTTGGGACCAGGCCGCCACGGCGTCGGGAAAATGGCCCGTCAGGACATCCTCAATGGTGACCTCATCCAGCACACTGCGCAGGGCAGCACGCACGGCCACCCACACCACGGGCAGATGAGTGGCAGGCCCCGTGTATTCGGTGTCTGAGGGTCTCATGCCGCGCACCCCGGTCAGAGGCCCGTCCACGGTGCGGATCACGGCCCCCATGGTGATCTGATCTGCCGGCTCGGCCAACCGATAGCCACCGGAAGCACCGCGTTTGCTGACCACCAGGCCACCGCGGCGCAACTGACCCATGACCACTTCCAGGAACTTGGCCGGCAGGTCCTGCCGTTCGGCCAGGGTTGCCACGGGCACTCCGTCCACCCCTGCAGCATGCGCCTCAGCCAGCATGAGCAGGGCGCGAACGGCGTATTCGGAGCGCGCGGAAATCTCCATGTGACGATTGTTTCACGATCTTTGACCAGGAGTTCTCGGCCTGGTTGGCTCCTCTTGACTCAAACCCCACACATTCGATGGGAATTGTGGGAAAGCCCGCCCGGCACCGCCGGCGCACGTTCAAGGAGGTGCCCTGTGCGCACTCTGGTCCTGATTGCCCTGGTGGGCTTGGCCGCACAACTCGTGGACGGCGGGCTGGGCATGGCCTACGGCGTCACCACCTCCACGCTGCTGCTGATGATCGGCGCCAACCCTGCGGCTGCTTCCGCCACGGTGCACCTGGCAGAGGTGGGCACCACGCTGGCCTCAGGGCTCTCCCACTGGAAGTTCGGCAACGTGGACTGGCGTGTGGTGGCCAAGATCGGCTTCCCCGGCGCAGTGGGCGGATTCCTGGGCGCCACTGTGCTGTCCACCCTGGATGCCTCCGTGGCCCGCCCCGTGATGAGCAGTGTCCTGCTGGTGTTGGGCCTCTACATCCTCTACCGCTTCACCTTCAAGGGCCTGCGCAAGGATCGGCTGGGGCGCAAGATCCCGGCCAAGTTCCTGTCTCCGTTGGGGCTGTTCGCCGGGTTCATCGACGCCACCGGAGGCGGCGGATGGGGCCCTGTGGGAACACCAGCCCTACTGGCCGATGGCCGCCTGGAGCCCCGCAAGGTGGTGGGGTCGGTGAACACCGCGGAGTTCATGGTCACCCTGGCCGCGTCCCTGGGCTTCCTGCTGCATCTGGGTTCGCAAGGCATCAACTTTGCCTGGGTGGGCGCCCTGCTGATCGGCGGCGTGATCGCTGCCCCCATCGCCGCCGCCTTGGTCAAGGTCATCCCCGCCCGGGTCCTTGGTCCTGCCGTGGGTACGTTGATCGTGCTGACCAACACCCGCACCCTGCTCTCCGCTGATGCCTTGGCCGCCCCGGCACTGGCCAGCCGCATGGTGCTCCTTGCCATCGCCGTGATGGGCGCGGCTGCGGTCGTCTATGCCATCCGAGCGCATCGCGCCCAGGTGCGGGCCGACGTCGTGGCTGCCGGCGCCGGTGATCCAGGTACCCCGGCCGCCGATTCGCTGGTGGCTGACCAGCCCCGGCGCGGCAGGACACCCGTTGGGTAAGCAATATGATTGATGCATGATCCGAGCAATTGCAATCATCGGCGTGGCCGCGCTGGCAGTGGGCGTGATCATTTACTCGTTCTTCGACTGCCTGCGCTCCGACCCCCGGGACATCCGCGGCATCCGACGCGGTCCGTGGATCGCGGTGATCCTGCTGCTTCCGGTGATCGGCGGCATCCTCTGGTTGGCTCTGGGGCGCCCCCGCTACGCACCGGCCAGTTCACAGCCCGCCCGTGGCAAGGGGCCCGACGACGACCCCAACTTTCTGCGTCAACTCGATGAGAAGCGGCGCTCCGAACAGGCGGATGCTGAACTCGAGGAATGGGAACGGCGTCGTCGAGCAGGAGGGGTTGCACCGAATGGCTCAGACGACGCCGCCGCCTCCGGTGGCTCCGCGGAGGAAGGAACCGGCTCCCCCGGGACCGACGCGGCATCGGGCTCCAGCTCCACCACCCCGCACGACAGCCACGATCAGCCTGATGATGTCCCCGGGGACGAACACCCCGATGATCCACGGTAGTCGTAACAAGAACTTGGGCATGGAAAAGGGCCTCACCGCTGATCGGTGAGGCCCTTTTCCATGCCCAAGTTGCTGTGCAGCCTCAACTCACAGACCTGAGTAGGAGTGCAGACCGTCAAACAAAGTGTTGACCACAAAGTAGTTGAACAGGATGCACAGGAAGCCCACGATGGACAACCAGGCCGAACGCCGCCCCGTCCACCCACGGGTGGCGCGGGCGTGCAGGTAGGCCGCGTAGACCACCCAGATCACAAAGGTCCAGACTTCCTTGGGGTCCCAGCCCCAGTATCGACCCCATGCGTCACGGGCCCAGATGGCACCGGCCGCCAGGGTGAAGGTCCAGAAGACGAATCCCACGCTGTTGAGGCGGTAGGAGAAGTTCTCCAGGGTCTGCGCGGAGGGCACGATCTTCAGGAAGGCCCAACCGCTGGGCCCACCTTCCAGAATGCGCTTCTCCCGCCGATCCTGGATCAGCTGCAGGATGGCCAGGGCAAAGGTGATGGCAAAAATGCCCATGGCCGCCACCGCGATGGACACGTGGATCACCAGCCAGTAGGACTGCAGCGCCGGCTGCAGCGGTGACACGGGGGTGGGATAGGCGATGGTGGCTGCCGTGAGCATCAAGGTGACCAACCCGGAGATCAGCACGCCCACGAACCGCAGGTCCTTGATGATCAACATGACCAGGTAGACCGCCACGATCAGCAGGGCGCCCGTGGTGGAGAACTCGTACATGTTGGACCACGGCACGCGGTTGGCCGCAATGGCGCGCATGATCACGGCAGCCAGGTGGATCACGAAGGCCAAGACCATGAGCACCACGGCCACGCGTGCTGCCGGTCGGCGGTGATCGTTGTCCGCATAGGACATGCTGGAATCGGCAACCTGGCCCTCCAACGCCGAGGAGCGCTGTGCGCGCCACCCTGCGCGGGATCCGGACCCGGAATCGTTGCGCTCATCCCGGGACGTGGTTGACCACTGCGCTTCTGCGGCACCGTCAACTTCACCGGAGGATCCCGTCAGGGCGGAGGATCCGGAGCGAGCACCGGCACCGGCACCGGCACCCACCAGCGCCTCGGAACGCTGCTCGGCACGCTCTTCGCGCCGCTCAGCCTCCTTCAACGTCTTGGAGTGGGATGCCATGTCCCACGCAAAGGCGATGAACACAAACATGTACACCACCGCGGCCATGAGCATGAACAGCTCGGACCACGTCCCGAGTGTGGTGTCTACGGGTGTCATGGGGTCAGTCATGGGGTCATTCTCTCACTTTCGGTCCGGGCTGCGTGTGCTGTTCGGCAACGTCACTGCACGGATGCCTTCTGCCGTGCAGCGGTGGTGGTCAGATGGGAGTCACGGACGCCGATCTGCTCCCATTCGGCGGTGAAGAGCTCCACCAGGTTCTCGGCCTCGGCCTCCAGGCGCGGGTCCTCACCGCGTGCCAGCAAGCCGTACTCCAGGACAACCCGGGGGCCCGCTTCAGTCCCCACGGTGTTCACCCGCACCCACGCACGGCGTCGGACGATGAACAGGGACATGATCAACCCCAGGAAGGCCAGGCAGAAGGAGATGAACACACCACGGGTTCCGGGGTCGTAGTGCAGATCCAGTCCAACGTAGCGCTGGGTTTCCAGGTACTCCACTGTTCCCAAGCCATTGGGCAGTTCCACCCGCGGGTTGGCCTCGGAGAGCATGACCGGACCGTTGCTGGTCATGGGGGATGCAACCTCGTTCAGGTTGCTCACATCCAGCACGTACACATTCTGCGGGGTTCCGTCATCCAGTCCCAGGTCCCCGCTGTAGACGGAGAGCACCAGCGCAGGATTGCCCAGATCAGGGTCCGCAGAGGTCAGCTGACCGGTGGCCTCGTCCGTCCACGCGGTCGGCAGGAAGGTTCCGGTCAGCCCCAGCTGCTCAGGTGAGGAGTCCGGGACCTTGAGCGTGAAGGGGGAAATGTTGGAGGTGTCCTCCGGGACCGTCACCACGGGCCCCTCGTAGGCAATGTTGCCGTCCCCGTCCGTCACCCGGACCACCGGAGCGTAACCGTTGCCGATCAGGTAGGCACTCACGCCGTCGACGTCGATCGGCCGGTTCACGCTCAGCACCTCCTGGCGGGGTTCCTCCCCGGGTGCATCGGTGATGGTCACATCCGATTCGTAGTGCAGCGGGATGCCGTAGGAGGCAGGGTCTGAGGTGTCCCGGTTGTACTCCACCCGGAAGTCATCCACCCGGATGGTGAAGGGATCCAACCAGTCGGCGTTGAAGTTGGAGCCCGGTGTGAAGGAGTCGTAGCTGATCAGCGAGTTGGCAAAGGTGTCCCCCACGGTCAGGATCTTCTGCCCCATGAACCCGAACAGGGATCCGTAGGCCACAAAGATCAGAATGCCCACCATGGCCAGGTGGAACAGGATGTTGCCCACCTCTTTCCACATCCCACGCTCTGCCCCCAACGACGGCGCATTGGAACCCAGGTCCCGCACGTCCACCCGGTAGCGGCGCTTTTTGAGGATGGCGGCCACCCGCTCGATCACCTGGTCGGCCTCCGGGGCCGGTGCGCCGTCACGGCCTCCCAACTCCAGGGAACGGGCCACTGGCAAGCGCTGCAGGCGTGCCGGTGTGCGGGGTGGTTGTGCACGCCACGCCTGCCAGTGCTTGCGCGCGCGCGGGATCACGCAACCCACCAGGGAGATGAACAGCAGCAGATAGATGGCGGAGAACCAGACGGAGGAGAACACGTCGAAGAACTGCAGCCGGTCCAGGACGGGGCCGGTGGTGGGGTTGGCCTCGATGTAGGAGTTCACCGCTGCCACGTCCTGCACGCGCTGCGGGAAGATCGAACCGGGTACCGCGGCCACTGCCAACAGCAACAGCAGGAACAGGGCAGTGTTCATGCGCGTCAGCTGGGACCAGGCCCATCGCAACATGCCCACCACACCCAGGGCGGGGACAGCCACCTCGGAGGTGCCCGACGTCGACTCCGGGCCACTGCCGTGCGCCGTAACACCGCCCTGCTCGGCACCCGTACCGGATCCCTTGCGGCGGCCCCATTTCTTGGGTGCACCTGACGAGTCACCGGGTGCACCCAAGTCCTTGCGCGCATTGGAGTCCCTGTACGCACTGGAGTCTCTGTGCGCGGAAGACCCGGCGGGGGTCTGCGACTCATCGGGTTGCTCTGCTGGGCTCACGTCACTCCTGCGGGCCATTACCGCGTTCCTGAATCTGTGTGTGGGCGCAGGCCATGGGGCCCGCGGAAGCTGGGATGCTGCATCAAATCACCGGCACAAAATCTTGAACCATCTCCGCCTGGAACCAGGAGACGAATGCCGTCCACAGACCAGTCATCAACAAGATGCCGATCAGGATGAGCATGGCCCCGCCGATCCGCTGCAGCAGCACCCGGTGTTTGCGCATGAAAGTCAGTGCACCCATGCCACGCCGGAATGCCAGGGCAATCAGCAGGAACGGGACTCCCAACCCCAGACAGTACGCCAGGGTCAGCACAGTGGCTTTGCCAACGGAGGCACCACCGCTGTAGGCCAGCAACTGAACGGCGGCAAACGTGGGTCCGATGCAGGGCGCCCAACCCAAACCAAAGGTCACTCCCAACAGCGGGGCACCCCACAACCCGGGAGGTGGCTTGCGGTGAATCTTGCGCTCGCGCTGAAAGATTCCGAACCCACCCATGAACACCACGCCCATGAGCACCACCAGAGCGCCCAGGACAACCATCACCCAGTTCTGTCCGCGCAACCACGGCAAGGCACCCAACTGGGCCAGCACCACGGACATCAGCACGAACACCGTGGTGAAGCCTGCAATGAACAGGGCTACGCCGGCGAACATGCGCCCGCGCTTCTGCTGTTCCAGGTCCGCCCCGGTCAACCCGGTCACGTAGCCCAGGTAGCCGGGCACCAGCGGCAGCACGCACGGGGAGGCAAAGGAGACCAGCCCGGCCAGAACGGCCACTGGAAAAGCGGCCCACATGGAGCCGTCCAGGATCAGGGAGGCGAACTGATTGCCGTCCGTCACGCGCTCACCACGTCATCCAGCAGTGCCTTCAGAATGGACGGCTCCGCAATGCCCAGCACGCGTGAGGCCACCCGCCCTTCGGCATCCAAGATGATCGTGGTGGGAACAGCCTGCGGTGGGACGAACGTGGACAACGCCAGGAGGACGCCGCCGTCGCGGTCCTCAAAGGACGGGTAGGGGATCTCAAAGGTCCGCTCAAAGGCCTCCGCCGTGGCCTGTTCATCACGGACGTTGACCCCGTAGAAGGTGATGTCACCGTCGTGTTCATGGGCCATCTCCACCAGGTCCGGGGCTTCCTTGCGGCACGGGGCGCATCCCGCGTACCAGAAGTTCAACAACGCGGGTTTTCCGCGCAGGTCCTGGGCAGTGACCTCCGTGCCGTCAAACAGCGTGCCCGTGAACTCCACCGGCTCACCACGGTCGGAAGCGGCGTACTCGGTCACGGAGCCGTCCCCGGCAATGTAGCCGGTGTCCCCACCTGCATTCGCCTGCTCGGTGAGGTTCTCCTCCTCCGGGGTGCACGCAGCCAGCACCACAGCGGTCAACCCCGCACCCGCAGTGGTCAGAACAGCGCGTCGGCTCAGCCGCCACGACGACGACGCGGGAGAGTCGCCGGAGTCAGCGGACACGCCTGTGGAAGAAGGCACACCGGTTGAGGACGGAACACCCGCAGAACGCGGGGAAGTGCGTGGCACAGCAACATCACCTGAAAGATCGGCAGGGGGGTTTCAAGGGTATCATGAACCCGGAAGCTGGTTGATTCCTGGGTAAAGGTGGGCAGCGGGTTCGCTGTAGACCACACGCGGCGGCAGCCCGGCGTGGACGTCGTCAAAAACCATGGACGTCAAAGATGCCAAATTGCACTGGCGGGCGCGGGGATCATGCGGCAGGAACTTGCCCTCTGCGGAGCGACGCGCCATCCAGATGGGCAGCTGGTGGGACACCAGAACGGCCTCAGCGCCATCACCGCCGATCTCCACGGCACGCCGGGCAGCTTCCACCACCACTTCCGCCATGCGCGCCACCTGGCTGCGGTAGGTCTCACCCCAGGAAGGGCGCAGGGGGTTGACCATGTACGGCCAGTGGGCCACCCGGGCCAGCTGGCTGCCGTTGACGTGCAAGCCCTCAAAGTGGTTCTTGGGCTCGATCAGTCGTTCATCCGGGTGGATCTCCAACTCCAGCTCACGGGAGACCGGAGCCGCAGTTTCCAACGTCCGCGTCAGGGGTGAGGCCGCCAGATACACCAACTTGGCACCCTGCTCACGCCGCTGCGCCAGGGCCTGACCGGCAACTTCAGCCATCTGGTGCCCAAGATCGGAGAGGTGAAAATCCGGCAGACGTCCGTAGACAATGCGATCCGGATTGTGAACCTGTCCGTGGCGCAACAGGTGCACGGTTGCCGAGGACGGCGCGTTGAGTGAAGACATGAGGGTCATTCTCCCAGACCTCGCCGCCCTGCCCGAACCCGCGTCAGGGCCGGGCCCCTCCAGGGACGTATCGTGGATCACATGACAGAGACGTACAGGAAGTACCAGCGCTTGAGCTCCAAGCCCCTGGGCAAAAAGATCTTCAGTGTGGCTTTCGCCCAGTTCGCCCCGTACTTCTGGACGGTGCGTCCGCAGGTGCGTGAGGTCCGGCCAAACCATGCCGAGCTCAGCATCCGCAAGCGCCGGGCAGTGCAGAACCACATCGGCACGTTTCACGTGATTGCAGTGGCCAACGGGTTGGAGGCGGCCATGGGTCTTCTGGCGGAGGCCACCGTGCCGGAGACCAAGCGCTGGATTCCACGAGGCATGGAACTGTCCTACCCCGCCAAGGCCCACACGGACCTGCTGTGCGTTGCCGAATCGGATCCCGGGCACTGGGATGCCGGCGGAGACGTACCCGTGAAGGTCAGAGCCATGCGCACCGATGGCGTTGTGGTGGTGGAGGGAACCATCACGCTCTACGTGTCGGACAAGCCGCGCACGTGATCCGTGTGCGCACGTCCGGCGGCTCACCAGCCGTGGCTTCAGCCTTGGTTGCGTTCACGCAGCAGCCGCGTGAGTCTGCGCGGATCGATCTGCCAGAAGTCCCGTTGCACGCCGTCAATCAGCAGCACGGGAACTTCCACGGACCAGCGATCCCGCTCTGAGCCTTCCGGCAGGCTGGACAGCAGCAACTCCGCCCAGTCCACGCCGTGCTCCCCCGCCACACGTTCCACCACAGCCAAGCCGTCAATGCACAGGTGGCAGCCCGGCGTCGTGATGAGCTGAACGGGGACCGAGCCAATGGGTGAGGGCACAGGATCCGCTGGTGAGTTCATGCCCAGCATCCTAACCAGCCGCCCTGACCCGGTGCGCATCTGCCGCCAGAGGCCACCAGGGGCCTCCAGCCAGCAGTTAGGAGGGCAGCGCCGGTACGCACATGACCAAGAAACTCGGCTTCAAGCGGCTGTTTGCGTACCGGCGCTGTCTTTTGCGTGCTGCACGCCAACCCGGCCCTCAGCCGCACTCAAGCCGCACCTAAACCGGCAGCGCAAAAGCCGTGGGTGGGACACTCTTCAGGAGTGTCCCACCCACGGCTTTCACCGGCTGTAGCGGGAAGCGCAGACCCACAACAGATCTGCGCCCAAGATCACTTCTTGTTGCGGCGCTGGTGGCGGGTCTTGCGAAGCAACTTGCGGTGCTTCTTCTTGGACATACGCTTGCGGCGCTTCTTGATGACGGAGCCCATAGACGATCCTCACTTGTGTCTGGTCGGCCCGGCCCGCCATGGCAGTGTCACGTGCGTCTTCATGAGCTCAAACGGCTCACGACGGCGGTTCACCGGGTGGAACCGAAAGGCCACCGAATGGACCTTTCGAAGATTGGTTCCCCGGAAGTCTACCCGTTTCGGCTGCAACGGCGTTATTCGGGGGTCTCACCGCCCTCAGCCGGTTCGGCGTTCATCCCGCCCGGCAGCGAAATCCTCCGGGATGTCATCGTCAGCAGGTAATGACTGAACTGCTGCGGAATCACCGGGGGTGTCGACGTCGTGCCCGGAGTTGCGGGCCACCTGCAGGGCAACGGCCTCCTTGACCGGGCTCTGCTCCGCCGTGGAATCCGCAGGTTGCGCACCGTTGGACCACACGCGCCCGGAGGCCAGCGGCCCTGTGGTGGGACCAACGGTCTCCATGCCGTCGGTACGCGGGGCGCGCTCGGGGTCCACCCCGGCCTCCACGTACTGGTACTCGATGTGTTCCTCCACCAGACGCGCAGCCAAGGTGTTGTCCCCGGCCAGCACGGCGGAGAAAATCGCCTGGTGCTCGGCACGGATCCGGTCCACGGTTTTGGACCACAGCGGAACGTGGCCCACCAGCGCCATGGTGTATTCGTAGATCGAATCCCGCAGCGCGGACATCAAGGCTGCCACCAAGGTGTTGTCCGCGGATTTCACCAGGGCGATGTGGAAGCTCACGTAGAGGTGGTGGAACTCCTTGAGGGAGATGTCATCCCGCCCCATTTCACGCAGCAGAGTCCGCAATTCCGCCATGGCCGGGGAACGGTGATCCGCGTTGGTCAGCGCCCAGGTTTCCAGCAGGACACGCGTCTGCACAATGTCCCGTAACGGGTAGTCCGCGGTGGCCATGTGCAACTGGAGAGCGGGGCCCGCAGAGGCCGCGGGCTCCCGCACCAACATGGGCAGGATGGTCTTGCGGCTGCCTTCATACAGCCGC
Source organism: Kocuria sp. ZOR0020 (assembly GCF_000800955.1). Taxonomy (NCBI): domain Bacteria; kingdom Bacillati; phylum Actinomycetota; class Actinomycetes; order Micrococcales; family Micrococcaceae; genus Kocuria; species Kocuria sp. ZOR0020. The sequence continues at coordinate 32,322 of NZ_JROX01000047.1, read as the reverse complement.
AAGACACCCTGCGCTTCCAGGATCTTGAGGGCTTCACGCATGGTGCCACGGTTCACGCCCAGAACTGAGGCGAGATCCTTGTCCGACGGGAGTTGCTGACCCAGTACCAGGTTCCCGTCAAACAGCTCGTTCTCCAACCATTGGAGGACTCTTCTATGCGTGGCCATGCCCTTTAGCCTACGTGCATCGCAGCAATCAGATGACTCCCTGCGCAAGCATTGCGTCAGCCACCTTCATGAATCCCGAAATATTTGCACCTGCAACGTAGTTCCCGGGCAAACCGTAGTCCTCAGCACTTGCAGCACAGTTGTCGTGGATGCCGCGCATGATTTCGCGCAGGCGGTCATAGGTGTAGTCAAAGCCCCACGAGTCACGGGAAGCGTTCTGCTGCATTTCCAGTGCTGACGTGGCCACGCCACCTGCGTTGGCCGCCTTGCCCGGGGCAAAGAGCACGTCTGCGTTCTGGAACAACCGGGTGGCCTCAGCCGTGGTGGGCATGTTGGCACCTTCAGCCACTGCCACCACACCGTTGCTCAGCAGCGCCTTGGCGTCCTTGCCGTGCAGCTCGTTCTGCGTGGCACAGGGCAGGGCGACGTCGGTGGAGACCTCCCACACGGAGCCCTTGCCGGAGGGGATGAACTTGGCGGAGCCGCCACGGCGCTCGACGTATTCGTTGATGCGCCCGCGCTCCACATCCTTGATCTGCTTGAGCAGATCAAGATCAATGCCCTTGGGATCGTGCACGTAGCCGCTGGAGTCAGAGGCGGTGACCACGTTGGCTCCGAACCGCTGCGCCAATTCGGTCGCGTAGATGGCCACATTGCCGGAACCGGAAACGGAGACAGTCTTGCCGTCCAAGGTGTCATTGCGGGAGGCCAGCATGTCCTGGACGAACATGACGGTGCCGTAACCCGTGGCCTCCGTGCGCACCAGGGAGCCACCCCAGGACAGACCCTTGCCGGTCAACACACCGGATTCGTAGCGGTTGGTGATGCGCTTGTACTGGCCGAACAGGTAACCGATTTCACGCCCACCCACGCCGATGTCACCGGCGGGAACGTCCGTGTACTCCCCGATGTGGCGGTAGAGCTCGGTCATGAAGGACTGGCAGAAGCGCATGACTTCCTCATCCGAGCGCCCGGCCGGGCTGAAGTCGGAACCACCCTTGCCGCCGCCAATCGGCATGCCGGTCAGGGAGTTCTTGAAGATCTGCTCAAAGCCCAGGAACTTGATGATGCCCAGGTACACCGAGGGGTGGAAACGCAGCCCGCCCTTGTACGGGCCGAGGGCGGAGTTGAACTCGACCCGGAAACCACGGTTGATCTGCACCTTGCCGGCATCATCAACCCACGGCACACGGAAGATGATCTGACGCTCGGGCTCGCAAATCCGCTCGATCACGGAGGCATCCAACAGCTCCGGACGCCGCGAGACCACCGGGCCCAAAGATTCCAGGACCTCGTCCACCGCCTGGATGAACTCCTTCTCACCGGGGTTGCGCTTGAGAACGGCATCGCGCACTGGCTGCAGTTTTTCGTCCACCTCAGACACCTTTCGTGGGGGTCAGCTCTGAATCAGGGTGGGGCAATCGAGCGCGTGACCCGCCGATGCACCCCCAGCAGTCTGGCAGACCAGCCGCCCGGGGGACAGTTGAGGGCTCAGGCCTGCTGCCGCAGGAGCGTCACACGGGTGACTTTGCGTGTCCGTTTCACCCGGATCGTCCACGACGACGACGCAGAACCTGCGCCAACAAACCCCTGCTGCGCGGTTGCTCATCAGACTGGAGCACCACGTGGGGATCAAGCACCGGCACGGACGGCGTGTGAGGTGCCCCGTCAGGCTGGAGAACAACCTTGGACGGGCCGGCTTCTGCCTCGCGTGGAACTGAACCTGTCTGGTCTGAAAGCGCACCTCTCTGGCCTGAAACCGCGCTTGATGGGCGCGGAACCACCCGTGTCTGAACCGGATTCGAGCCTGTTTGGTTGACCTGGTCAGCTGCCGTGAGTGCTGCGAACTGCTGCAGCCACTGCCGGATGGGCTCCAAACCTGCGGCATTGACCCGGTACAGGCGGCGCTGACCGTCCGCACGCTGCTCAACCAGTGCGGCTTCGCGCAGAATACGCAGATGTTTGGAGACCGTGGGCTGGGAGGCACCAACCTCCTCCACCAGATCCCCCACCGGGCGCTCACCCGTGGAGAGGGCCACCAACAGGGCACGACGCGTGGGATCGGCCAACACCGCAAAAATCTCAGATGACATCATGGCCAGACTATCGGCCGCACCCACTCGTCAGGGGCGACTCAACGGCATCCGGGGTGTCAGTCGTACCAGGGGTCCAAACCCCACTGGGGGAACACTTCACGGCGGGTGGCCATGACCACACGGTCGGTGTCGTCGTCGGGATCGAATCCGACCTCCCAGGACCGCCACCACAGATCCACCCGGTCCCCCATGTACTCCTGGGGCTTGCCGCCGTAGTTCTCTTTCACATAGTCCCGCCAGGTGGGCGGGATCGGAGTGGTCACGGGCAATGGTTTGCCACTGACCACCGCCACCAGGTGGGACCAGGACCGGGGGACGACGTCGTAGCAGTCGTAACCGCCACCGCCGGTGGCGATCCATCGGCCCTCACAGAACCGGTCTGCCATCTCCGCCACGTTCAACATGATCTCCCGCTGACCGTCAATGCTGACGCGCAAGTGCGTGAGGGGGTCGGACAGGTGGGAGTCACAACCGTGCTGGGAGACGATCACCTCCGGGCGGAACTGCTCAACCAACGCCGGCACCACAGCGTGATAGGCGCGCAACCATTGGGCATCCTCCGCCGTGGGCGGCATGGCGATGTTCACGGAGGTGCCCATGGCTTCCCCGGTGCCGATCTCATTGGCAAACCCCGTACCCGGGAACAGCGTGGTCCCGGATTCGTGGATGGAAATGGTCATCACGTTCGGGTTGTCAAAAAAGATGGACTGCGTGCCGTCCCCGTGGTGACCGTCCACATCCAAGTACAGCACCCGTTTGACGCCGTTGTTCAGCAGATGCTGAATGGCTACAGCGCAGTCGTTGTAGACACAGAAACCACTGGCCTTGTCCGCAAACGCATGGTGCATGCCACCACCAAAATTCACCGCCCGGACCACCGTCCCGTCCAAGATGGCTTGTGCACCCTGGAAAGAACCACCGGCCAATCTGGCGGAGGCCTCATGGATTCCGGCGTAACCAGGGGTGTCCTCAGTACCCAAACCGCTGTCCGGGCGGGACAGTGTGGGGTCCTGGCTGACCTCACGCACCGCGGTCACGTAATCCGCCGTGTGCGCCAACCTCAAGTGGTCATCCTCAGCCACCTCCGGGACCTCCACAGTCACCGAATCCCGACGATCCAAGCCGTACTCCTGGACCAGGCGCCACGTGGCATCAAGCCTGGAGGGGTGCATGGGGTGGTATGAGCCGAAGTCATAGTTCAGCAACTGTGGGCTCCAGAAGAGCCGAGTGGGCTGCGAGGCTACTGTTGGCTGGATCACACCTTTATTAGACCATCCGAGCCACCTTTGATGTGACAAAGTTCCCAGTTCTGCACACAGTTGACGCGCTTGCCTGGTCACTCGCAGGCCAGAACCGGTCACTCGCAGGCCAGAACCGGTCACATGCAGGCCAAAAGCAGTCACATGCAGGCCACATCCGACTCCCATGCCCTCATCCTGGGGTCATACTGTCACCCGTATCGTCACACGATCCGGTGGCAGGCACCGGTGACACCATCCGGTGCACGTCATCCGGACCACGCCAATCGGTGCGCACCACCCGGTGACCACCACCACGGCCACACCCCCACATCCTCCAAGGAGCCCAGGTGCCACAAACCCTGGGGGCCCGCGTCCCCTCCGCAGAAACCACACGAGTACGTGGCGCGCTGGGTGCTACCCGCGATCTGGTGGATCGTCTGGCCCAGTCCTCACCGGCACGACTGGCCGTGCTGGTGTTCGCAGGCGTCGTCGTGGTCTTCACCCTGCTGCTGTGGCTTCCGGCCTCCTCCCAAGGAGAGCGTGCCACCAGCTTCACAGACGCCCTGTTCACCGCCACCTCCGCCGTGACGGTGACCGGCCTGACCGTGGTGCCCACCGCGGAGCACTGGTCGCTGACCGGGCAGGTCATCATCCTGTTCGCCATCCAGATCGGCGGCCTGGGCACCCTGACCATGACCTCCATCCTGGCCATGGCCATCGGCCGCCAGCTGGGGCTGCGCTCCAAGCTGATCACGCAGGAAGCCCTGAACGTGGGCCGGCTCGGTGAAGTCGGCTCGCTGCTGCGCACCGTGGCCATCACCTCCGTGGTGATCGAAGGCACCCTGGCACTGATCTTGACCATCGGCTTCCTGGTGGCCGGTGAAAATCCCGCCACAGCCTTGTGGCACGGGGTCTTCTACTCCATCTCGGCTTTCAACAACGGTGGGTTCACGCCGCACTCGGACGGTCTGGTCCCGTACTTCGACACCGCTGCGCACACGTGGCTGATCCTGTTCCCCATCACCCTGGGGGTGCTGTTGGGTTCCTTGGGCTTTCCCGTGATCCTGGTGCTGCGGCAGGTGGGATGGTTGAAGTTCTCCCGCTGGAACCTCAACACCAAGCTCACCGTGGTCACCACGTTCATCCTGACCTTTGTGGGGTGGGTGCTGTGGACGGCGTTCGAGTGGAACAACTCCGCCACCATCCAAAACGAATCAGCCGGTCACAAGATCTTCCAAGGGTTCTTTGCCTCCACCATGATGCGTTCGGGTGGATTCAACCTGGTGGACATGAGCCAGGTGGAACCGGTCACCCTGCTGCTCACGGATGCCCTCATGTTCGCTGGTGGTGCTCCCGCTTCCACAGGCGGCGGCATCAAGGTGACCACTCTGGCCGTCGTCGTACTGGCCATCCTGGCCGAAGCCCGCGGTGAGCGGCATGTGATCGCCTTCCACCGCACCGTCCCCGAATCCGTGCTGCGTATTGCCATCTCCGTGATTGCCATGGGGGCCACCATTGTTCTGGTGGCTTCCGGGCTGCTGCTGGCCATCTCCGGGCAGCCGCTGGACCGTGTGGCGTTCGAGGTGATCTCCGCCTACGCCACCTGCGGCCTGTCCACCGGGCTCTCCGCGGAAATGGGGGCCGCAGGCAAGGGAGTCCTGGTGGTGGTGATGTTGGTGGGGCGCATCGGAACCACCACGGTGGCCACGGCCCTGGCACTGCGGTCACGGCGTAGGTTGTACCAGTACCCGGAAGAGAGGCCCATCATTGGGTGATCGTCACAGCAAGTCCCATGAAGTTCCCGTGCTGGTGATCGGCATGGGCCGGTTCGGCACGGCCACCGCCCTGCAGCTGGTCAACCAGGGCCGGGAGGTCATGGGCGTTGAACGTGATCCGTCCCTGGTGCAGAAACTGGTGGGGCACATGACGCACATCGTTCAGGCCGAGGCCACGGACATTGATGCCCTCCGGCAGCTCGGAGCGGCCGAGTTCCGCCACGCCGTGGTGGGTGTGGGCACCTCCGTGGAGTCATCCGTGCTGATCACCGCCAACCTGGTGGACCTGGGTGTGGAGCGGATCTGGGCCAAGGCCATCAGCAAGTCCCACGGCAAGATCCTCTCCCGGATCGGTGCCCATCACGTGATCTTCCCGGAGGCCGACGCCGGACGCCGCACCGCCCACCTGGTCTCCGGGCGGCTACTGGACTACATGGAGTTCGACGACGACTTTGCCATCGTCAAGATGCACCCACCCCGTGAAACCCAGGGCTTCACGCTGGCCGAATCGGATGTCCGGGCCAAGTACGGGGTCACCGTGGTGGGTGTGAAATCCCCCGGTGAAGAATTCAGTTACGCCACACCGGGGACCACCGTGACATCCAGGGATACGCTGATCGTTGCCGGGCACACTCAGTTGATCGAACGCTTCGCCGCCCGACCGTAGGTCAACACCGGCTTCGGTGCCAAGCCTGCGTCGGCAAGCAGGTTTGCAAGGGAGTTCGGCATGTCCGCTCGATCACGTCAGGTACTGGTGGTGTCCGTTGCGCTGGCCGCAGTCCTTCTCCTGTTGGCGCTGGTCCTCAACTGGGACCGGGTGCGCGGCTATGAGCAGCGTCTTGAGGAAAAGGTTGCGGTGGGCTCCGCCGCGGACAGCCCGGAGCCGGCAGCCACCGCGGTACCTCCGGCCGCAGTTCCCAGTTCTGGTCCGTTGGACATCACCGGCCAGGAGGCCTTGAGCGAACGCACGACCTTGTACTCCCTCTCAACACCCCTGGTGGCCACGCCCGAGACCACAGACGGCCCCACCGTGATGGTCACCTTGCCGGAGGGTTACGACCCTTCACAGAAGTACCCCGTGCTGTATCTGCTCACCGGCACCGCCGAGGGTGAATCTCCTTCCGGTTGGTACGACGAAGCCTCCGTGGAGGATGCCACCACCGGTTTGAACGCGATTGTGGTGGCACTGGATGACGGTTGGTACGGCTGATACACGGACTGGACCGTGCCCAGTGATGAGCCCCGTGCCTGGCGTACCTTCCACCTGGATCAGATGATCCCGTGGGTGGATGCCACGTTCCCCACCATCAACTCCCCCTCCGGTCGCGCCGTGGCAGGGGCCTCCGCTGGTGGGTTCGGGGCCATGACCTACGCGGAGGTGCGGCCAGATCTGTTCGGAGACTGCCAGCGCACCACCCAGGCCAATTGGGATGACCAGGACCCCTCCCTGAACACGGAGTCCCTGGCAGGCAAGCCCCTGTGGGTGTACTCGGGCTCCGGGGATTATTACGAGGCTCAGCTGCAGGAGACGTCACAGGAGTTTGCGCAGGCAGCCACGTCCTCCGGTGCGCAGGTCACCGAACGTACATACGCGCAACTCAACGACGACGGCGCCGACACTCCTGTCGGTGAGTGCACCGAAGGTCATGAGTGGAGCTGCTGGTCCATATCCTTGAAGGACTGGACTCCTGAGCTGCAAGCGTTCTTTGATCGCGGCTGACGCACTGCCCCGCTGGGGATGGTCTCCCCCGTTGTGAGGAGACAAGTCGGCACCATCGGCTGAGGTGGCGCCGACCGGGCCTCTCTACCGTGGACGGTGAGACCACCGGAATACGAGGAGCAACGTGACCACCTCCCCCGTTCATCCCCGCAACCACCCGCCGCGCCTGCCTGCGTGGGCACGGGTACTGATCCCGGTGGTGGTGTTCATGCCTCTGGCTGCCAGCCCTTTGCTGGCGTTGCAGCTACCTGCAGTGCGCCATGCAGCCGACCAACCCACACTGTGGGGTGCCGTCACACTCGTGGCTGCCTTTGGCATCGCGTTGACGGCATATCTGGTGGTTTCGATCCTTCTGGTGCGCTGGGTGGACCGCCGTCCTGCTGCGGCCCTGGGTTTGAAGGTCACCGTCCACGGCCTGACGGGCATGGGGGTTGGAGTGCTGGTGGCCCTGCTGGTGGGTGTCGGAGGCACGGTGGTGGCAGATGTCCTGGGCCTGGGCCGCGACGCCGCCCAGGCGGCTGACTCATTCCTGGAATACCCCGACCTTGCGTTGCTGGTTCTGCTGCTTGGGCAGGCTTTCGTGCTGCAGGGCATCGGGGAGGAAGTACTGTTCCGCGGCTACCTGTTGCAAACCCTGAACAAATCGCCCAGGGCGGCGGTGTTCATTGCTGCCGCGGCGTTCGCCGTGCCGCACCTGAGCTCCCAAGGCGGGCAGGAATCTGCAGTGGAGCACCTGATCTACCTCTGGATCCCGTTCGGCTTCTCCGTCAGTGCGGCGGCTCTGGCCATCAGGTTTCGTTCCGTGTGGGCGGCGGTGGGTGTCCACGGTGGGTTCCACGTGTCCACGTACCTGTGTTTTGCGCTGGGGCTCACCCTGGAAGGACCCGGACTGTGGTTGGTCTTGGGCACCCCGCACCTTGTGGTGGGAGTGATTCTGATGGCCCAGACACCGAGCGGGCGGTGGCGGGAGATCGCCACCTGTGGCACCTACACCCCATCCGCCATCTCTGAACCACGGAGTCGCCATTGAGTTTCTACCGCCCGTCACCGAGACCTCCGTTATGACCCGAATATCACGCGAATGTGGGCCTTATCGGAGGTCTCGGGGCGGGTGGAACGCCTCCGTGCTGATGAGTCACTTCCGATTCTCGCGCAGAAACTCATCGGTCATCGCTTGAGTTTCTGAAACCTTGCGTCGAATCTGCGCGTGGGCCATCCCTTGTTTCCACTGCTTGTCCCACAACAGGGCATGACCTACAGCAACAAATAGCGCGAGTGCTCCGAGAGAAAAGGCCCATGGACCATTCCACGCGCCCGGTGTGGCCAGTAATCCACCCACCAAAACGCCCGATGCGGCAGCGATAACCAGATCAACCAGAAGGAGGCCCACGCCGCCGGGACTCGGATGCCGCTGCACCCGAGTGAAGTGAGCAAAAACCAACGAGCCGACCAGAGTTTGTACCAGGACTAGGGCAACCACCAGCCCCGCGCACACAAGAAAACCCAAGCGCTCAAGAGGTAGGAGGAAAGGCAACAAGAGTCCGAGGGCGATCAACGGAAGCCCATAGGTGAAAATATCGAGCACGATGCGGCCAATAAAAATGTCACCGAAACTTGGTGGCTCCCAGGGCTCATCCAAGTCAATCCGACTGTTCAAGTATGGGTCTCCACCAAAACTAGTCACGCCACTTCCCCCTGACCATCAGAGCAACATCATTGACAGTCAATCACGATCGCAACTCGCGGACTGGTACCAGTGCCCATCACACCGGTTGCTGGACCCAGCCAACAGAAAGGTCGAGACCTCCGTTATGACCCGAAAATCAGGCAAATGTGGGCTGTAACGGAGGTCTCGGCAGGGGGTGGGGGTGGGGGTCAGCCGCAGAACTCCTGCTCCATGGCATCTCCCCTATTGGCCGATGCCGCCACGGCATCGGCCACCAGCTGCTCGATCCCTCCGTCCAGGAAGGTGTTGATGGCCTGTTCCGTGGTGCCGTTGGGACTGGTCACGGCTTTGCGCAGGGCCTCGGAGTCGGCGTCCTCCGGGGAGAGCAGCACCCCGGCGCCGCTGACCGTCTCCTTGGCCAGGACACGGGCCACCTCCGGGTCCAGGCCCAGCTTCTGGCCGGCCTTCTGCATCATCTCGGCCAGCAGGAACACATAGGCAGGTCCGGAACCGGAAACCCCGGTCACGGCACGGATCTGCTCCTCCGGGACGTTCACCACGGTGCCCACCTGGGAGAGAACACCGGACACTGTGTCCAGTTGCTCCTGCGATGTGTGCTCGCCTCCCGTCACGGAGAGCACACCGCGCCCCACGGAGGACGGCGTGTTGGGCATGCTCCGCACGATCGGCTGTCCTTGGGGCAGATGATCAGCCATGGCGGCCAGCGTGATGCCTGCTGCCACAGAAACCACCACAGTTCCTGGGCTCAAGGCCTCTGAGATCTCATCACACAGTTCCAGGATGGCGTAGGGCTTGACCCCCAGCAGCACCACGTCGGCGCCATCCACGGCACGCGTGTTGGCTGCTGCATCCGCATCCGAGGCGAACACCTGCACACCGGTTTCCTCCGCCAGCTTCTGTGCGGATTCCTCCGAGCGCGTGGTGGCCCGCATCCTGTCCGCGGAAACCCCGGAGGCCAGCACCCCGCGCAGGATGGAGCCGTTCATGGAGCCGGTGCCCAAGAAGGCGATCACAGGAGCCGTTGCGTCAGCGGTCTCCGCCGGGGCTGATGTGTCAGTCATGGAACGGTCCTTTCACAAACGCACGTCACGCGGGGGCCGTCCTGACCGTCAGGCTTCCGAGCTCTTGCGGAAATGGGTCCGGGCAAAGTCCAAGGACTCCGCCATCATGGCGTCCCGGTGGTCTTCGGACTTGGCGGAACGGGTGTTGATCTCCACGCCCAGAACGCCTTGCCAGTCGTGATCGGCCAGGTAGCGCAAGGTCTCTGCCACCGGCTGTTGGCCTTGGCCGGGGATCAGGTGTTCATCGGAGGTGCCGCCGTCGTTGCCGTCCGTCAAGTGGATGTGGCCCAGTCGCGAACGCAGCTCCCGGACGGCCTCCAAGGAGTTGACCTTGGCGATCGAGGCGTGGGAGAAGTCCCAGGTGACCCAGTCGTAGTCGAACTTCCGGGGATCCCAGTGGGGGCGGTACATCTGCATTTCGCGCCCACCCACCCGCCACGGGTACATGTTCTCCACGGCAATCTTCACGCCGGTCATGTCAAAGAGTTTGTGCACGCCTTCCACAAAGGAACGCCCGTACTTGGGTTGCCAGGCAAAGGGCGGGTGGGCCACCACCACGTCCGCGCCCACCTGTTCCACCATCTTGGCGGCCATCTGGATCTTGGTCCATGGTCTGCCCCACACCTGCTGGGTGAAGAACAGCGTGGGCGCGTGGATGGCGGAAATGGGCATCTGGTACTTCTGGGAAGCATCCAACAGCTGATGGGTCAGCTGGGTCATGCGCTGGTGGGTGACCAGCACCTCCACGGAGTCATAGCCAAGTTCTGAAGCCACCCGGAAGGTCTCCGGGGGCTCTGCCAGGAACAGGCAGCTGGTGGACAGCGCCACGTGCGGGGTGGGCCCGGCGGACTCCCCCGATGCACCGGCAACAGGGTTGGGGCCAGGATCTTGTGCAGCCGACTCAGCCATGTCAGCTCACCCGCCCGATGATCTCTGACGGGCGGTTCAGCACCACATCCGGGTCCACGTGCAAACGGTCCAGGCGTCGCAGGATCACACCTTCACGCAATGCCCACGGGCAGATCTGCACGGTCTCCACCCCCAACATGGACATGGCCGACTCAGCCACAATGCCTGCCGCCAACATCTGTGCGGCACGGTTGACGGAGACCCCGGGCAATTCCGCGCGTTCGGAGGCGGTCATGGCCTCCATGCGTCGGGTCCACAGGCGCAGGTCCTCAAGGTGCATGGGCCGCGGAACGTAGGGCCCCTCGCCCTTGGGTGCTGCACCGCAGATCCGGGCCAGAGAGCGGAAAGACTTGGAGGTCCCAGCCGTCAACGTTGGGGTTCCCACGGCGGAGATGGTCTCCACGGCAGGGGTCAACAGACGGGTCACGTGCTGCCGGAGGCGCTTGGTTTCCGAGGGCAGTGCGGCCTCCCCGTGGATGAACCGGCGGGTCAGACGCGCCGCCCCCAACGGCACGGACACGGCAGCAGCCGGCAACCCGTTGTCCCCGATGGCCATTTCAAAGGAACCGCCACCGATGTCCAGGTCAAGAATCCGCCCAGCACTCCACCCGAACCATCGGCGTACTGCGGAGAAGGTCACGGCAGCCTCTTGGTCGCCTGAGATCTCGATCAGGTTCACACCGGAGCGTGACTGCACGTGCTCCAGGACCTCGCCACCGTTGCCGGCCTCGCGGATGGCGGAGGTGGCAAAGGCCAGGAGGTCCTCGGCGTCGTTCTCCGCGGCAAAATCTCGGGCCTCGGTGACAAAGGAGGTCAGGGCATCCCGGCCCTCCGCACTGATGTTGCCCGCAGCATCCAGGTACCGCACCAACCGCAGATCCGTTTTGTGGGCTGCGTAGGGCACCGGTTGGGAGCCCGGATACACATCCAGCAGCAGCAGGTGAACGGTGTTGGACCCGACGTCCAGGACTCCCAAGCGCATGGTTCCGAGCCTACTTGGCCGCAGCCGTGGATCGCTTACGGGTGGTGGTTCCCGCCTTCTTGCGAGTCCCCGGGCTCGCGGACTTGGCCCGCGACGACGACGCCCGCCCCGTCTTCTTGGGAGCCGGTCCCTTGGCGCGCTTCTCCGAGAGCAGCTGGCTGGCCCGCTCCGGGGTCATCTGCTCCACGGTTTCTGAACGCGGCACGGTCACATTGGTTTCGCCATCGGTGATGTACTCGCCGAACCGGCCTTCCTTGATGATCATGGGCCGCTCCGTGATGGGATCCGTGCCCAGGTCCTTCAGTGGCGGCTTGGCGGCACCGCGGCCGCGCTGCTTGGGCAGTGCGTAGATCCGCTGGGCTTCCTCCAGCGTGATGCCGAAGATCTGATCTTCTGTGCTCAGCGAGCGTGAGTCCGAGCCCTTCTTGAGATACGGCCCGTAGCGCCCGTTCTGGGAAGTGATCATCTCCCCGTCCTTGTCCTCACCCACTTCGCGGGGCAGGGACAGCAGCTTCAGGGCATCGTCCAGGGTCAGTTCCTGCATGTCCATGGACTGGAACAACGACGCCGTCCGCGGCTTGGGTTTCTCGATCTTCTTGGGCTTGGGGTTGCCGTTCTTGTAGTACTCGGTGGGAATGGCATCCAGCTCTTCCTGAGTGGGTTCAGGAATGACCTCTGAAACGTAGGGGCCGTAGCGGCCGTCCTTGACCACAATGGTGCTCCCGGTCTGGGGGTCCGAGCCCAGTTCACGGCCATCGGCCCGGCCAATCTCCATGAGCTCGGTGACCTTCTCCGGCGTCAGCTCGTCCGGGGCCAGGGATTCGGGAACGTTGGCGCGCACCGGATCCGTGACCTCACCGGTTTCGGCATCCACCGATCCCCCTGATTCCAGGTAGGGCCCGTACTTACCCACACGCAGGGTGACGTCCTCGGTGAGCTTGATGGAGTTCAGCGCCCGGGCGTCAATGTCCCCCAGGTCATCCACGATCGGCTTGAGACCGTTCTCCGAGCCGTCCTCTCCGAAGTAAAAGCGCTGCAGCCACTCCTGACGGTCCTCCTCACCGCGAGAGATCCGGTCCAGGCCTTCTTCCATCTCTGCGGTGAAGTCATAGTCCACGTAGTCGGAGAAGTGTTCTTCCAGCAGACGGACCACGGAGAACGCCGTCCAGGACGGGATCAGTGCGGTGCCGCGGACCTTGACGTAGCCGCGGTCCACGATCGTGGAAATCACAGCCGCGTAGGTGGAGGGTCGGCCAATGCCCATCTCGTCCATGGCCGCCACCAGGGAGGCTTCCGTGTAGCGGGCCGGAGGACGGGTGGAGTGACCGTCCGCGGTGACCTCTGCGGCCTCCAGGGCATCGCCCTCTTCCATCTGCGGCAGGCGCTTGTCCGTAGCCTTGCCAGAATCCTGCGAGTCCTTGGAGGTGTCCTTGGCTTCCTGGTATGCGGAGAGGAAACCCGGGAAGGTGATCACGGTGCCGGAGGCCGTGAATTCGGCGGCGCGGCCATCCGTTGCGGTGGCGCCCAACCGGACCGTGGCAGTGAAACCCTTGGCATCAGCCATCTGGGAGGCCACGGTGCGCTGCCAGATCAGCTCGTAGAGCTTGAACTCATCGGCAGACAGGGACTTGCGCACCTGGTCCGGTGTGCGGAAGGAGTCCCCGGCGGGGCGGATGGCCTCGTGCGCCTCCTGGGCGTTCTTGGACTTGGAGGCATAGGTGCGCGGGGAATCCGGAACGTAGTCCGCCCCCCACAGCTCCTTGACCTGGCGCCGCGCTGCCGTGACGGCCTGCGTGGACAGGGCCACGGAGTCCGTACGCATGTAAGTGATGTAGCCGTTTTCGTACAACCGCTGCGCCACCTGCATGGTGGAACGTGCGGAGAAGTGCAGTTTGCGGGCGGCGTCCTGCTGCAACGTGGACGTGGTGAACGGGGCCTTGGGACGGGAGACGTAGGGCTTGGTCTCTTGGGACACGACCGTGAAGGCGGCCTCTGCCAAGCCCTTGGCCAAGGAGGTGGCTTCCTGCTCGCCCAGGTGGACCAGTGTGCCGGGCTTCTTCAGGGCGCCGTCGTCGTTGAAATCCTTGCCCCCGGCAACCTTTTTGCCGTCCACGGTGACCAACCGGGCGCCAAAGGTGGAACCGGCATCCGGGCCCGTGGTGCACGTGAACTGGCCATTGAGATCCCAGTAGTCGGCGGAGACAAACGCCATGCGCTCGCGTTCGCGCTGAACCACCATGCGGGTGGCCACGGACTGAACACGGCCTGCAGAAAGTCCGGAGGAGACCTTGCGCCACAGCACGGGAGAGATTTCGTAACCGTAGAGGCGGTCCAGCACACGCCGGGTTTCCTGGGCGTCCACCAGGTCCTGATCCAGGTCCCGCAACTCGCCAAAGGCGCGCTCAATGGCCTCCCGGGTGATTTCCGGGAAGGTGATCCGGTAGACGGGAACCTTGGGCTTGAGGACCTCGTACAGGTGCCAGGCGATGGCCTCACCTTCACGGTCACCATCCGTGGCCAGGTAAAGGGCGTCACATTCCTTGAGCTTGCGCTTGAGCTCTGTGACCTTTTTCTTCTTGTCCGGGTTGACCACGTAGTAGGGGTCAAAACCGGAGTCCACGTCCACGGCGAACTTGCCGTAGGAGCCCTTCTTCATCTCCGTGGGCAACTCGGAGGGCTGCGGAAGATCACGGATGTGGCCCATGGACGAATCCACCTCATAGGCATCACCCAAATACCCCGCAATGGTCTTGACCTTGGACGGGGACTCCACGATGAGCAGGCTCTTGCCTGTTCCCGTGTTCTTGTTGGCCACAGTCTCTCCTCAGCGCCTCTGCGCGGTTGTCTCTGCCGACTTCACACCGTAACTTCCCCACCTTAACCGCACGAACATTGGGCGCCGTCCGCGCGCCCAGCCCTGTGGATCGCGGGATCGGGCACTGTTCAAGGTGGGATCGCGGGCTAGGCAAGGCGGGATCAGGCACCCGAGCCAGGCTCGGTGCAGCACAGCAAAAGGCCGCGGAACCCTCCAAGGTTCCGCGGCCACAAGCGGTGATGTGATTCAGTCGTCCTGGTCTGGGGAATCCGTTGCGGTGTTGGCCGAGACGGGGAAGGCGCGCCCGGAGACCTGCTCAGGCTCGATCACCACAAAGTAGGGTTTGAAGGAACGGATCCAGGGGCGCAGGTTCAGACCTTCGGCCATCTCGAACTCAGGACCGTCCTCGATACGGCGAGCGCGTCCGTGGACCACTACGGAAGTGACTTCCTGGTGTTCGTCATCCAGACGCACCTTGCGGTCGGCTTCAAAGGCCACCTGGTTGTTGATCACCAGGGAGGCCAGCTTGGAACCCTGCGCGGTGCGAAACCACAGCTTGCGCTGGTGGACCACAAAGTTCACGGGGAAAATGTCCACCACTCCGGAGACCACCACGGCCAGGCGCCCGAAAGGCTCCGAATCCAGCAGTTCCCAGGCTTCATCACGGGTCAGTTCGCGGTATCGGTTCTCGGTGCTCATGCGGGCATTATTTCATCGCACGAGCCCCCAGTCAGCCCCGTGTCAGTCATCCGGGGCAAGGAATCCGTCCGTCAACAGGTGGCGGGCCTCCTCCAGAACGGCTTTGCCCTCCACGGATTCTTCCGCCGGTTGCTCCCAGCCCAACAGGGCACCCAGTGCGGTCACGATCTGATGCACGGACAGCTCACCGTCACAGGCCCCCACCAGTCCAGCCGTGTTGGAGGTCAGCACGTTGGTTCGCTGCAGTCCTGCCCCTTGGCGCAGCAGGATCACGGAGGGGTCCGCAGCGCCCGGCCGCAGGTGCCGCTCCTCGGTCACGTGCTCCGGCACCACCAGATGCAGATCCGTCCAGCGTTGCCCCAGTACGTCCAGGACGTCCTGACGCTGCACCGCCTCGGCCGTGACCGGGGCAATGGGCTGCTGGAATGGGTGGGTCAGTTCCTCAAAACGACGACGACGCTGCCTGGAACGCCCCGGTTTCTGCAACCGGACGTAGCCGAAACCAACGGCAGCCACATTCCGTGCGGCAAAGTCCTCCAAGTAGGCGCGATACGCGGACTCATAGCTGTCACGGTCCAGGTGTTCGGAGGCATCCCGCAACCAGGTTTCGGCGTAGGTTTCCGGACTCTGGGTTTCGCGTTGGATCACCCAGGCATCCAGTGCCTCCGGGATCCACGCGGCCACCCGGTCCTGCCAACCCTGCCCGTCCTGGCCGCCGGCTCCGTTCTGGAAGCTCGCGCCGTTCTGGCTGCCCGTCCCGTCGAATTCTTGCCGCGTGGCGGGGACCTCCCAGTTGGCCAGAAGATGCGCCACCGCACCTGTGGTCATCACGGTGTCCAGCTGCCCCACCAGATCCGCCACCAGACGGTCCCCGGGGCGGCCGCCGTCGCGGTAGATGTACCGCTCTGCTTCCGTCTCCCCTGGTGAGCGCGGGGTGATCACGAAGGGCGGGTTGGTGACCACCAGGTTGAACTGGTCACCGGCCACGGGCTCCAGCAGGGACCCTTGCCGCAGTTCCACCCGGTCTTCCAGATGCTCCGGATCCAACCCCAGCGCCGGCGCATTGAGCACCAGGTTGAATCGGGTGAACGCCAGCGCACGCTCGGATAGGTCCGTGGCCACCACGTGGCGGCAATGCTGCAGAAGATGGAAGAGCTGGACCCCACACCCGGTGCCGATGTCCAGAGCCCGCTGGACCTGTGGGCGTTCCGTGATCTGTGCCAATGTCAGGGAGGCTCCGCCGATGCCCAGCACGTAATCGTGGCGCAGTGCAGCACCCGGGCGCTGGAAGGCGGTCAGATCCGCAGCCACCCACAACTCCAGTCCGCTGTCTGCGGCATGCAGATCAAGATCCACCACGGAGCGGACCCAACCCTGGCTGACGTTCTGCGTCAGGCCACCGTCCTGGACGGTGTCTTCCCCCGGAGAACTCAGGCCCAAGACGGCCTCCACCAGGCCCAGGTCCATCCACTGGTCAAGCTCGATCTGCGGCAGAACACGCTTGACTTCCTGCACACTCACCGACCTGGCCAGGATGAACAGTTCAATCAGTGCGCAGACCCCGTCCCAGGTCCCTGTACTTCGGTGCCGGTCCAGAGCCAGCAGGGCCGGTGCTGCTTGATCGCGGCTGAGTGCCTCCACCGCGGAGTCACCCAGATGGCGCCGAACACCGTCGGCGGTGAAATCCGCTGATTCCAGGACTTCACGGAAAGCGCGGATGGCACTCAGGTCATCAGAGCGGGGCGCTCCGGCCACCTGGCTGAAGGCAGAAGTGGTTCTCATGCGTTGACCTCGGGGTGGGCGGGACGGCATCCGGTGGGGCAGCGCAGGCCGTCGTCGTCGTGAATCCGGACGTGCTCGGCACAGGCCAGGAGGCGGTGATGGCAGGTGGGGTCACTGCAGTTGACGAAGGTGTTGGCCGGCTTCCCGCAGACGTCGCAGGTCCCGATCACGGCAGCCTCCGGCGAGAAGTCGATGGCGCCGCGGGCGTCAAAAACGGCCAGCGATCCCTCCCACAAACCCGAGTCCTGGCGGGCCTCCCCGTAGCGGACGATTCCGCCGTCCAGCTGGTAGACCTCCTGGAAACCACGCTGGATCATCAGGGCGGAGAGGAACTCGCAGCGGATGCCACCCGTGCAGTAGGTGACCACAGGTTTGTCCTTGAGGTGGTCGTACTTGCCGGAATCCAGTTCCGTCACAAAGTCGTGAGTGGTCTCCACCTCCGGGACCACGGCGTCCTTGAACTTGCCGATCCGCGCTTCCCAGGCGTTACGGCCGTCAAAGAACACCAGGTCATCCCGGGAATCAGCCATGTGGTCCAGCTCCTGCGGGGAGATGTGGGTGCCACCGCCCACCACACCGTTCTGGTCCACGGTCACCTGACCGGGTGCACCGAATGCCACCAGCTCATCACGCACCTTCACGGACAGGCGCGGGAAATCCCCGGCCGATCCATCCGACCATTTCAGTTCCATGCCCCGGAATCCCGGATAGGAACGGGTGATCTTGGCGTACTGCTTCAGTGCGTTGACCTCACCACCCACGGTTCCGTTGAGACCCTCCAGGGAGACCAGGATGCGGCCGCGCAAACCCAGGCGTTCGCACAGTTCCCGTTGCCACAGCGCTATGGCCTGCGGATCGGGAAGCGGAGTGAGGCTGTAGTACAAGAGGATGCGATTCACGGACACGCAACAAGGGTAGTCGCGTGCCCGTGAACGGGGTGCCGGGTTGGATCAGCCCCGGCAAGCCAGGCGGGACTGCCTGCCTCAGACGTAGTGCGGACCTCAGCCCAGGCGGAAGCTGCGTCCGGTGACCCGGGTGGGTTCGATCTCCACGAACTCGATCTTCTCCGTGTCCAGCCACGGCTTGAGATCCAGGGACCGAGCGTGCTCCAGCTCCGCAGAATCCGTGAGCTGACGGGCGCTGCCACGCACCATCACGGACCAGGCGGTGTCACCGGCCACCCGATCGATCTCCAGTGCCACCTTGCCGGTCAGGGTCAGGCGGAAGAGCTTGGCGCCGCGGGCAGTGCGGAAGTACAGCTTCCGTTTGGAGGCCACAAAGTTGATGGGGGTGATCTCGATTTCCTGGTCGTCCATGGTGGCCAGACGCCCGAATCGCGCCGCCTCCAGGTACTCCCAGCACTGGTCCTCGGTCAGAGCCTCACTGGCCTTGGCCTGCTGGTGGGCCTGGCTGTCATCCGGCAAGGGGGCTGGGTTCATCATGCTTCCGGTGCTCATACCTAGATTCTTGCACCCGCCGTGGCGGGCATCACACAGGCTGGCAATTTCTTACACATCGGCAGTGGAGTCCATGCCTTGCGGCGGTGGGAGAATGCCGCCTGTGCCTGAATTCGATTCCCTCATCCCCTTGCTGGGCCGTGGTGCCGCCCCGGAGGAGATCCGGCACATCCGAAACCTGCCCGCCCGTGAGGCTGTGACCTCGCCGTGGCCGGATGCCATTCACCCGGACGTGGTGCAGGCCTACGCACTGGCAGGGGTTCATCATCCGTACCGGCACCAGGCAGAGGCCATGACTGCTGCCGGTCAGGGCCACACCGTGGTGGCCACGGGTACCGCCTCTGGCAAGTCCATGGCATACCAAGCACCCGTGCTGTCCACCATTCACGCGGGCCGTTTGATCGCCCAGGCCTCCCCCGGTGTCCTGCAGCACCCGGAGGAAGCCACTGCCCTCTACCTGTCACCCACCAAAGCCCTGGCTGCAGATCAGTTGACCGCGTTGCAGGCGCTGTCCCGGCACCTGAGCGCCCGGGTGCACAGCTACGACGGCGACACCCCGCAGCAACAGCGCCGCTGGATCAGGGACCATGCAGATCTGGTGCTGTGCAATCCGGACATGCTCCACACCGGGGTGCTGCCCAATCACCCTCAGTGGTCCAGGTTCCTGCGGCGGCTGCGCTACGTGATCGTGGACGAGGCCCACGTGTACCGGGGTGTGTTCGGCTCACACGTGGCCAACGTGCTGCGGCGGCTGCGCCGGGTGGCCGCCCTCTACGGCACCGATCCGGTGTTCATCGGGGCATCTGCGACTTCTGCTGCACCCCAGGACTCGTTCTCCCGGTTGATCGGTGTGAACCCGGATGCTGTCACGGCGGTGACCAGAGACGATTCCCCCCACGGTGCCGTGACCGTGGTGCTCTGGGAACCCGAACAGTCCGGCCCGGAGGGTGAGAACGGTGCCCCCACGCGCCGCAGTGTGTTGGCCGAGTCCGCGGACATGCTCACGGACCTGGCCCTGAAACAGGTCCGCACGCTGGCTTTCGTGGGGTCCCGCCGTGGTGCGGAAGCCGTGGCGCAGATGGCGCACCGGCAGCTGGATGAGGTGGAACCGGGGCTGGCTCACCGCGTGGCCGCCTACCGCGCCGGTTTCCTTCCGGAGGAACGCCGGGAGCTGGAGGAGCAGTTGCGCGACGGCCGTCTCCTGGGCCTGGCCTCCACATCAGCGCTAGAACTGGGGATCGATGTTGCCGGACTGGATGCAGTGTTGGTGGCCGGGTGGCCTGGAACACGGGCGTCGTTCTTCCAACAGGTGGGACGTGCGGGACGTGCAGGGCAGGACGCCCTGGCTGCGTTCATTGCCCGGGACGACCCCCTGGACACCTACCTGGTGAACCACCCGGAGGCCATTTTTGATGTGTCCGTGGAAGCCACCATCTTCGACCCCGGCAACCCGTACGTCCTGGCCCCGCACCTGTGCGCCGCCGCTGCCGAGCAGCCCCTCAAACCCTCGGATCTGGACCTGTTCGACCCCGCCGCACCCGGCATCCTGGAATCTTTGGTCAACGCCGGACAGTTACGACGACGCCCGGCCGGCTGGTTCTGGACCCGATCGGAAGATCCTGCGGCCATGATCTCCATCCGGGCAGAAGGTGGCGGCCCGCTGAACATCGTTGAGACCGACACCGGGCAGTTATTGGGATCCATTGGAACGGGTCAGGCCCACCAGCAGACTCACCCTGGTGCCATCTACGTGCATCAGGGCCGAACCTACGTGGTGGATGACCTTGACCTGGCACACCACGTGGTCACCGTGACCCGGGCTCACCCTGACTACTACACCCAGGCGCGGGACGTGACCTCTGTGAAGGTGATCCAGGAGGAACGTCACCAGACCTGGGGTCCCATCACCGTGCATTCGGGCCAGGTGCAGGTGACCTCCCAGGTGGTCTCCTACCAACGCAAGGCGATTCCGGGCAACGAGATCATTGGGGAGGAACCCTTGGAGTTGCCTCCCACGGATCTGTTCACCAAGTCCGTGTGGTTCACCGCACCAGGACCGGTGCTGGCCGCGGCAGGTGTTCAGGAGGCTGATTTCCCGGGTGCCTTGCACGCCGCCGAACACGCCATGATCGGCTTGCTGCCCCTGCTGGCCACGTGTGACCGCTGGGATGTGGGTGGCCTGTCCACGGCCCTGCATGCCGACACCCAACTGCCCACGATCTTTGTGCACGACGGCCACCCCGGAGGTGCCGGTTTTGCCGAACGAGGTTACGACATGGCGGCGTCCTGGCTTGCTGCCACCAAAGCGGCGATTGAGTCCTGCTCCTGCGAGTCCGGGTGTCCGTCCTGCGTGCAGTCGCCCAAGTGCGGCAACCGCAACAACCCGTTGGACAAGGCTGGTGCGATCGCACTGTTGGGAGCATTTCTGGACCACGCCCCCTCAACGGCCACGTCCGATACGCCGACAGATGGGGTCACTGGTCGCTGAAGGGGCTGTCCTGGGGAGGCCCTGCACGGCTGACACTTTCGGCTTGCCCCAGGGGCGCGAGCGCACCGGTGAGGTCGATCCCCACCGTCACGTCCACCGTGCTCAGTTCAGGTTCCACCAGGGTGCACTCCAGCAACTCGGCGTCGTTGTCCGCCGCCACCTGTGCGGCGATCTGGCATGGGTCCCCCGGCATGAGACCGCGGGCCACATCCGCGGCAGCCAACGCGGAGAGGTCAGCCACGTTCCCGGCTCGGTGTTTCAGCACAGCGGCTTGCCCCACCAGAAGCACCACGCCCAGCAGGAAGATGGCCACCAACACGGTGGTCAGGCCAAACACGGTGCCAGACCCGTCATCCACATCACGGTTGTCCATCGAGGACCACCCCTTCCGTGATGGTGGAAGCCGATGCCGAGAGATCCAGGGCACCCCAGTCCCCCAAGATCCCGGGTGCCGGCATGACCACCTCCGCCTCGGCTCGGCCGTCACGAATGGCCACCGTGACTTCTGCTCGTTCTCCAGCAATGGAGCGGGCTTCCTTGACCGCGGCGGTCTCGGTCTCTCCACGCGCCACCACCCGCGCGGCAGCCCCAGCGGCTTCTTCACACCGCACTTGGGTGGCAGCAGCTGCTCCTCCGGCCAGAACCACGGCAAGCACCAGCATGATGGCCGGCAGCACCACGGCGGTTTCGGCCGTCACGGCGCCGTCGTCGTTGTGTTTGGGCCTGTGGACGGGTGCGTGCGGCGGGTCTCCGAAAACCCTGCCGCACAGATGCCGCAGGCTGAACAGTGGGGTGGACATGCTGACCTCCTGATGAGGATCGGATGAAGCTGCCCGGGATTGACCCGGTGGGTGTGGAGGTGGGGAAGTCCTCAGGCCGCCGCAGAGGATTCCGCGGCGGCCCGAGTGCTCAGATGCCCAGGGCCTTGTTGATGATGGCCATGAGCAGTTCGCTCACGGCATCCGAGGCGATCACCGCTGCCATGACGCCGCCGAAGGCAGCAGCAGCCAGCAGGACAATGGCGTACTCGACCGTGGAGGCACCCAGATCGGGGTCGTGAGCCAGCAGCTGCGTTCCCGGTGCCATGACCTCGCCTTCCAGGGCCTGATCGGTGACCACGGCGTTGTTGTTGGTGGCGGCAGTGGCGGAGTTGTTGATGGTGGACATTGTTCTTCCTCTTTCTGTTGGCCCCTGATGGGGTTGGTGACCGGCCCAGCAGGTGCTGGGACGGGGTTTGTGGGCGGTGCCGCGGCACCGGTGGCCTAGCCGAAAAAATCCGGGACCAGACCGATCAGGACGGGGACAATTCCCCAGGCGATGAAGGCGGGCAGTGAACACAGCCCCAGCGGGACCACCAGGTGCACCGCGAGTTTTTCCGCAGCGGCTTCTGCCCGCCGGTGTTCGGCTCGGCGCACCTGTGCAGATGCGGCACGCAATGCCGAGGACGACGGCGCCCCGGAGACTGCCGCGAACGTCAGCGCAGAGCGCAGGTCCAGGACGGAGACCGGAGGTGAGGGCGCTGCCGCCCAGGCCTGACGCCACGGCAACCCCAGGGACAGACCTGCCCCGACGGTGCGCAGAGCACCACCTGCAGGACCCTCGATGCTCTGGCCCAGAACCACCAGGCTGCGGTCCACGGGGACACCGGCGTCCAACATGGAGGCCACCAGTTCCACCAGAACTCCCGCGGAAACCTGCTCGTGATCAGTGCCACGGTTGGTTCCGGAGGTGGTCCTCTCCGACTGCACTGCATGGGCCCCCGCCACCGACGTGGTCTGGGTGGCTCCCTCGCTGGCCAGGTGTTCCAGAGCGCGAACGCCTCCCTGGCGTACCGGCAACCACAGAAGGCCCAGGCCGGCACCCAGCAAGCAGGCCACCACGAGTCCCAAGATCACGGAGGTCACAACACTCATGACGCCACCGCCTGGGATGCTGGGGCGCTCACATCCCCAGGGCGGCGCCTGGTCGAACGGTTGGGCCGGCCTGATGCGCCCCGAGTCGGTTTGGCGTCGGCGGCGTGTTCGGCACGGTGGACAAGGCGCCCGGTCCAGATCCGCCCGATCACCGTGAGCACAGCCCCCACAAAACCTGCTGCCAGACCCCACGGGGTGGTCAGCAAGGTGCGTACGGGATCCGCGCCGATCAGCATGCCCAGCCCCAGGGCGAGCACCGGCAGGCACGTCAGGATGTTCACGGTGGCCCGCGATCCGGCCAGGGCTGTCTCTCGCGCGGCTGCCGCGTCCAGATCTGCCTCCGTGGCTTCCGCCAACCCCTCCAGCAGGGCGGCCAGGGGCGCACCGGTGCGTTCGGAAACTTCCCAACAGCGGGCCAGATCCGAGAGCACGGAAACCTCCACCCTGCGCAGCCGGGGGCTTTGCGCAGCGGGTTGGTGCGCCAGCGAACGCAACGTCACGGATGGCGCCCGTCCGATGGTGGTGGCCCGCGCCACGGTGGAGCACACCGCGTTGATCCGCCGGCCGGTGTGGGAGGGGTCCGTGGCCTCGGCCAGGGAGAGAGCTGCCACCTCGAAGGCGGAGCCGGAGGTCCTTCCCACCCTCAGCAGAGCTGCCAACTGGCGCATCCACACCACCCATTCGGCGGATTCGGCAGCGGCACGCCTGGCCTGCCCCGGGCGGATGCGCCGCAGGAGAACGATGATCGGCCCACCATCAGGGCCGGCATGACGAGGTTCCTGGGGCTCGCCGGTGCCTGCGGATCCGAGCTTCCGGAAGTCACGGGCCCCGCCCGATCCGTGCCGGTCAGTTCGCGCCACAGTGGTCAGCACCCGGCTGCGGGAACCGATGGGAAGCAGCAGCACCCCCAGTGCCAGAACGGTGCACAACACACCTGCGGTCACACTCAGCACGGTCATGACTGCTCACCCCGCTGAGCCAGCTGCGCCAAAGCGTCCCAACCAGGACCGGGTGTGTAGCCCTCCCCGTTGTAGGAACAGGCCGGATTCATGTGCAGGGCCCCGTGGGCTTCCTCCAGCAGGGACACGGCCTGCACCACGCGCCGGGAGCCACGCCGGTCCAGATGCACCACCAGATCCAGCGCGGATCCTGCCTGCAGGGCAACGGCCTGGCTGCTCATGCCACCCAATGCACCCAGTGCTGCCAGGCGGGCAGGAACGGCGTCTGCAGAGTTGGCGTGCACCGTGCCGGCTCCGGTGTGCCCGGTGTTCAATGCCGTGAGCAGTTCGCGGACCTCCGCTCCGCGGCACTCCCCCACCACAATGCGGTCCGGGCGCATCCGCAGTGACTGGCGGACCAGTTCTGCAAGCTCAATGGCTCCGGCTCCTTCCACGTTGGCGTGGCGGGCCTGCATCCCCACCACGTGTGGGTGGGCAGGCCTGAGTTCGGCGGCGTCCTCGATCAGCACGATGCGCTCATGCGCCGGACAGGCACTGAGCAAGGCGTTGAGAACAGTGGTTTTGCCGGCACCGGTGGAGCCCGTGACCAGCAGGTTGGCTCCACCGGCGGTGGCAGCCAACAGCAGGTCCAGGACCCGGCGGGTGACGGTGGCGCTGTCCACCAGGTCCTCCACGGTGATCACGTCTCTGTGCCGGAAGCGCACGGAGACCAGCGTTCCGCCGGTGGAGATGGGTGGCAGGACGGCATGGACTCGCATGCCGTCAGGGGTTTGTACGTCAACACACGGGTGGGCCTCGTCCAGGCGGCGGCCCGCAGCGGAGATCAGGCGCGTGGCCAGGGCGCGGACTTCGTCGTCGTTGGTGAACGGGGAGGCCACACGTACCGGGCCGTTGCCGGCCTCCCACCAGACCTCCCGTGCTCCGTTGATCCAGACATCGGTGAGCCCAGTGGCAGGAAGCATGTGTTGCAAGGGACCCAGGCCGGTCAGCTCTGCACGGATGCTGCGCACCGCGTGGAGGGTCCCGGCAGCACCCAGCACGTGACCGGAAGCCCGAACGGCGCGGGCAATGCGCTCATCCGTGACTGCTGCCCCGTCCAACAACAAGGCCTCCCGAACGGTCTCCAGGAGCACGGGGTCCACGGCGGCGACAGCATGGCTGGGAACTGTGGAGGTCATCGCGGGTCACCACCCAGCACACCTGTCAGAACACGTCCGGACCGGCCAGAAGCACCGGAAGTCAGGCTCTGTGAGAGCTCGTCCCACACCGCCGCCACGGTGTGCTGGTGGTGGCGCTTGCGCCCGCGCTCCAGCAGCCGGCCACTTTCCGCGGCCTCCGGCACACGGCCGTCAAAACGCACATGTCCCAGGGGCGTGCGCCCCAGGGCTTCCTGCACCAGGGTTTCGTCGACGTCAGCCACGTCCACACCGCACAGCACGTATTCGGCGCAACCCGAACTCAGGACGTTGGTGGCCTGGTGTGCCGCCAACACACCCCTGACGGTTCGCGGCATGGCCACCAGCACGACGTCGCACTGTGCCGCCAGTGACTCCAATCCGGCCCGGGCCCGCCCCAGATCCAGTACCACCGCCTGAGCCACGGTGCGCAGGGCAGCCAACACGTGGGTCAACGGGGCGTCCTGGCGCAACCAGGTCCCCCGGTCCCAGGACAGCCAGTGCAAGCCAGGTTGGTCCGGGTGCTGCGGCAAGAGTGGCAGCAGCTGTTCACCACGCAGGACCCCGCGGGCCCTGCACAGATCCGGCCACCGCATGGCTTCCACGGACTCCAGCCCCAGCAGCAGGTCCACTCCACAGCTGTCAGGATCGGCATCCACCAACACGCTCAACGCGCCATCGGCTGCGGCATCGGCAGCCAACCAACAGGCCAGGGTGGAGGCTCCGACTCCGCCCACGGCACCCACCACTCCCACCACCACCGCCGGGGTGGTGGTGGCGGCGGCGGTGCGCGGGGCCAGACGGTCCGCCAACCAGGATTCCGCCTCCGGCAACAACGCCACGGGGCACCCACCCAGCAGGGCCGCGGCATCCCACAGGCCGTTGTCCCCGGCCCGCCCCAGCAGAACGACGTCGCCGCCCTCCGGCCGCTGGCCCGATCCGTCAGTCAGGGCTTGGACGTCCAACAGGCAGACATCCACACCCGCCAACGCACCACCAACCTGGCTGATCTGCAGCTGAGCCCCGGCAGATGCGCAGATTCCGGCCACCATGTCCCGCAGAACGGAGTCGTGGCTGACCAAGCCCACACGCAGTCCGTCACCCTGGACCACATCCCCCACCCAGGCGGGGGAATCCGGACCGACCTGGGCGGCGTCGTCGTGGCTCCAGGTGAGGTCCTGGGTGCGGGTGAGAGCTTCCGGTTCACCGTCAGAGCCTGCGTGAGCGCTCGGCTGCGACTGCCACGGTGGGGCGCTGTGGGCGCCTCGTGGCCGGTGTGCGGAACGGGTTGGTGTGTTCATGACCACAACGTTGCCCCCGGTCAGCTGGGGTTTGCTGGGGCATGCTCACCAACTGTGCACAACGTCCAGAGGGCGAGTGGAAGTGATGGCACTGTGGATCACTGAACCCCAGCCCATCGCCCCCCAAGAACGGGGACCACCGCGTTCACCCGATCCACAACGGTCAGCGCACCAGCCAGTGCCCAGGCACAATGGCATGGTGTTCGTGATTGCCTCTCAGCAGACCCCCGGTGCCGCATCAGCCGGCGCCACGGAGGCATCGGCACAGACCTTCCTGCTTCAGGAGGTGGAGGCCTCCGGCTCTCCGGTCGGGACCGCCAACACCTTGGCCCTGCCGGAAGTCATCCAGTTCATTCATGACCAGGTACAGGCCGCCCACTCCAACGGCCGAACAGCCCCACGCTGGGTTTTTGAACGCGGCGCGGTCCTGCTGCCGCAGCTCTTGGACCAGGACCCCACCCTGCCGCTGACCCACCTGCATGACCTGCGTTTGGCCCAAACCATCCTGCACACAGCTGCTCAGGCGGAGGGCTCCGGGGTCACCTACCACCCCGTTCTGCCGCCACTGCCGCCCCATGAGCATCCTGGAATCGCACCCGCAGCCCCCGTGAGGTCCGCCTGGCACGGCCCCGGGGAGGGCCAATTGGGGTTGTTCGAAAACCCGCGGTCAGATCCCCAGGCCCCACAAGTACAGGAGCACCTGCAAGGCCTGGTGGCTGAACTGAGCGCACAGCTGGCAGCCATCAAGAACGCCCGTTCGCCTTCCAAGCTCGGCCTGTTGGTGGCCCTGGAATCCACCGGCGCGTTGCTGGCCGCGGACATGAATCGCGTGGGCATCGCCTGGGACACCCACGTCCACCGTGCATTGCTTGAGGACAGCCTGGGACCAGAACCCCACGGCACCCAGCGGCCCGCCAAGATGCAGACCGCAGCCGTGGCCGTGCAGAACGCCCTCAGCTCCCCCACCGTCAACCCGGATTCGCCGCAGTCCCTGCTGCGCGCCTTGAAAGATGCCGGGGTGCCGGTGGAATCCACCAGCCAGTGGTTGTTGACGGGCTGGGTTCAGGGGGCGCCGTCGTCGTCTGTTGGGGAACGCGAGCGGCGGGAGGCGTTGATCCAACCAGTGTTGGACTACAAGAAGCTCTCTCGCCTGCTCACTGCCAACGGTTGGCACTGGTTGGAGAACTGGGTGAGGGAGGACCGGTTTCACGCCGAGTACGTGGTGGGCGGAGTGGTCACCGGCCGATGGGCGGCCCGCGGTGGCGGTGCGCTGCAGATCCCCAAGGTGGTGCGCTCAGCAGTGCGTCCGGGGCCGGGGCGCAAGCTGGTGGTGGCCGATGCCGCCCAACTGGAACCGCGCGTATTGGCCGTCCTGGCACGGGATGACGCCCTGGCGGAGGCCTCGCGGGATCGGGATCTCTACCTGTCCATAGCAGAACAAGGCCGGGCCAGGAACACCGGGTTGACTGAGCGGGACCACGCCAAGGTGGCCCTGTTGGGGGCCATGTACGGGGCCACCACCGGGGACAGCGGCCGACTCATGCCACAACTGACCCGCGTGTTCCCCAAAGCCGTGGGCTACGTGGAGCACGCCGCCCGGGTGGGTGAACGCGGTGATCCGGTGTGCACGTGGCTGGGCCGCTGGTCACCACGCCCGGACGATCAGTGGTTCACCGCCACGGCGGACACCGCCACGGCCGCAGGTGAACGGCGAGCACAGTCCATGAGAAGAACGCAGGGGCGGTTCACCAGGAACTTTGTGGTCCAAGGCAGTGCCGCGGAATGGGCGATGGCGTGGATGGGCCGCGTGCGGGCAGGACTCAAGCAGGCCGAATTGGATGCAGACCTGGTGTTCTTCCTGCATGACGAAATCATGGTGGACACCAAAGAATCCCAGGCGGACACGGTGGAGGCCGTGGTGCGCTCGGCAGCATGGGAGGCCACCCAGGTCGTGTTCGGCAACGTTCCCGTTCAGTTCCCGGTCACGGTGGTCACCGTGGACAGCTACGACCAAGCCAAATGAGTCATCAGCGTGGAGCCGGGCGGACGTCCTCCGTGTTCCACGGCTGATGCCAGTGGGCTGCACTGAGCAGGTGATCCAACAGGATCCCGGTGAAACCCCACACCACAACGTCACCATCACCGCCTGCGGGATCCGTGATCTCCCGGGGGATCCGGAAGGCCGGTGACCGGTGACGCAGGCGCGGAAAGTCCGGGCCGGAGATCCGTACCTCCGCGTAGTGGCGCCGGGACGGGTCCACCAGGTCAAGAACGGGCGTTCGGAACACCAAGGAGGACTCCGCGTGGTCCACCACGTTCACGGACACCGGCTCTTTCCACCACCCCACCACAGGGGTCACCTGGTGACTGGAGACCGCCAACGGGGTACGCGGCAGCACACCCAGGACCTCCACACCGTCCGGGTCCAGCCCGGTCTCCTCCTGCGCTTCCCGTAGCGCAGCACGGACGTAGGCAGCCTGCGCGTCACCGGCGGGCAGCTTGATCCGATCGTCAGGATCGTGGGGATCTCCGTCCTCCGGATCCAACCGTCCTCCCGGGAAGGCAACCTGCCCGGGGTGGGCCCGCAGTGTGGCGGCGCGTTGAACCAACAGCAGATCAAGCTCCGCAGTCACGTGACCGGCGCACTCGCAGCGCACAGCAGGCACGTCGTCCAGGGTCCCCAGCAGGATCAACACTGCGGACTCCCGCATGTTCTCCCCGGCGGGGATGTCCTGGATGCGCAACGGTCCGCCCGCATTCAGCGTCTCAATGGCGTGGATCAGATCCGCCCGGGCCTGATCGGTTCGGCTCTGGTCGGTCCGACCGTGATCGACTCCGGCCTGATCAGTTCGGGCTTGATTCATGCCGACCTGCACCGTTGTGCTCGGGTCCCTGCTGGCCTCCCTCATGGTCACAGCTCCAGTCCGTGGCCGGCTGCGCGCAGTTCACGCCGGGTCAAGCCATCCATGTACCCCTGCAACAACTCCTCACGCCCGGCCCCGAATTCGTAAGTCATCAATGCCGCCGCCGTCTCCGTTTCAGTGGGTCCTGCCCCATAGGACGGGCACAGATCCGCCACGGGGCACACTCCACAGGCGGGTTTGCGAGCGTGGCAGATACGCCGCCCGTGATACACCAGCCTGTGGGAGAGGTCGGTCCAGTCCTTGGGTTCGAACAAGGCCATCACGTCCTGCTCCACCTTGACCGGGTCTTCCTGCTCGGTCCACTCGAACCTGCGGGCCAGCCGCCCGAAATGCGTGTCCACGGTGATACCCGGGGTGTCAAAGGCATTGCCCAACACCACGTTGGCGGTCTTGCGCCCCACCCCGGGAAGGGTCACCAACTCCTCCAGAGTCCCTGGGACATCGCCGTCGAAATCATCCTCCACCCGCTGAGCCAGTCCCTGAATGGACTTGGCCTTGGAGCGGTAAAAACCCAAGGGGCGCACCATCTCCTCAACGTCAGTTCGCTCCGCCTCCGCCAGCGCACGCGGCGTGGCCCACCGCCCAAACAAGGCCGGAGTGATGGCGTTGACCCGCACATCCGTGGTCTGGGCGGAGAGCACCGTGGCCACCAGCAGTTCCCACGCCGATCCAAAATCCAGTTCGGCCACAGCATAGGGGTAACTGCGACCCAGAACGGTGTTGATCTTGCGCGCCCGCCGTTTCCGGGCCAGCTCGGTTTCGATTCTCCCCGTACGACGACGCCGGGAAGCTCCCGCCCTGGCCTTGGCAGGATCCACCACGCGCAGATGATCTGGGACGGGGCCACCAACTGACCGGCGCAAAGGATGCGGGTGCGTGTCAGATCCGGGTGCGTGGGCGGCGTCGTCGGTGGTGGTCATGGTTCTGATGCTACGTGGTGCCATCCGGGCACCGCGTGAGCGGACCGGGCGGCACCAGCCCCGAATCCGCTCCGGCAGATACCTGCCGGAGCCGTAATGCGGGCCCCAAGTTAGACACGTGTGGAATCCGACCCCGCAAGTGCTCTAGTCTCAAACCGAACATGTGACGCCGGGCACAAACGCGCCGTCGTCCTCGCCGCCCGGGGCACCATCTCCGGGCGGCGAGCCACCTTGGTAAGGAGCACCAGCCGATGACCGAGCAGAGCAACGAGCAGCAGACCTACGCCCCGCCGCAGGCATTCGTGGATCAGGCCAACGGCGGCACTGACCTCTACGAGCGCGTCGAGGCAGAAGGCACCGAGTTCTGGGCCGCCCAGGCCCGGGAGCTGCTGACCTGGTCCAAGGACTTCACCACCACGCTGGACTGGTCCAACCCGCCGTTTGCCAAGTGGTTCGAGGACGGCACCCTCAATGCCGCCTACAACGCCGTGGACCGCCACGTGGAGGCCGGCAACGGAGACCGTGTGGCCCTGTTGTTCGAGGGTGAGCCCGGCGATTCCCGTTCCTACACCTATGCAGAACTCAAGGACGAGGTCTCCAAGGCAGCCAACGGCTTTGCCTCCCTGGGTGTGGGCAAGGGCGACCGGGTGGCCGTTTACATGCCCATGATTGCCGAAGCCGTGATCACCATGCTGGCCTGCGCCCGCCTGGGCGCCATCCACTCGGTGGTTTTTGGTGGCTTCTCCTCCGAAGCCGTGCGCTCCCGCGTGGAGGACGGCGAGGCCAAGTTGGTGGTGACCGCTGACGGCTCCTACCGCCGTGGCAAGCCCACCACCTTGAAGCCCGCCGTGGATGCCGCGCTGGAAAAGGGTGGGGACTCCGTCCAGCACGTGCTGGTGGTCAGGCGCAACGGCGTGGACACGGAGATGACAGAGGGCCGTGACGTGTGGTGGCACGACGTCGTGGACACGGCCTCCACCGAGCACACCCCGGAGGAGATGGGCGCGGAGGATCCGCTGTTCATCCTCTACACCTCCGGCACCACCGGTAAGCCCAAGGGCGTTCTGCACACCACGGGTGGTTACCTCACCCAGGGTGCTTCCTCCATGAAGTACACCTTTGACCTCAAGCCGGAGACGGACGTCTACTGGTGCACCGCCGACGTCGGTTGGGTCACCGGGCACTCCTACGTGGCCTACGGTCCGCTGGTCATGGGTGCCACCCAGGTCATTTACGAGGGCACCCCCGATTCCCCGCACCGCGGCCGGTTCTGGGAGATCGTCCAGAAGTACGGGGTGACCATCATGTACACCTCACCCACCGCCATCCGCACCATGATGAAGTGGGGCGAGGAGATCCCCGCCGAGTACGACCTCACCTCACTACGCCTTCTGGGCACCGTGGGCGAGGCCATCAACCCGGAGGCCTGGACATGGTTCCACCGCGTGATCGGCGGCGGCAACTGCCCGATCGTGGACACCTGGTGGCAGACCGAAACCGGCGCCCACATGATCACCCAGCTGCCCGGTGTGACCGTGGCCAAGCCCGGCTCCGCCCAGCGCCCGCTGGCCGGGGTCAAGGTGGACGTGGTGGATGAGATGGGCGAGTCCCTGGACAAGGGGCAGTCCGGCTTCCTGGTGGTCCGCGAGCCCTGGCCGTCCATGATGCGCACCATCTGGGGCGATGACGACCGTTTTGTCCAGACCTACTGGTCCCGCTTTGACGGCATGTATTTTGCCGGCGACGGCGCCCGGTTCGACGACGACGGCGACATCTGGATCCTGGGCCGCGTGGATGACGTCATGAACGTCTCCGGGCACCGCCTGTCCACCTCGGAGATCGAGTCCGCTCTGGTCTCCCACCCGACCGTGGCCGAGGCCGCCGTGGTGGGTGCTGAGGACGAGACCACCGGTCAGGCCGTGGTGGCGTTCGTGATCCTCACGGATGAGGCCGCTGCCGAGGGGCACGACAAGGCTGAGCTGGGTGGGAAGCTGCGGGCCCACGTGGGTCAGGAAATCTCCCCGATCGCCAAGCCCAAGCGTGTGTTGATCGTCCCGGAACTGCCCAAGACCCGTTCCGGCAAGATCATGCGCCGCCTGCTTAAGGACGTTGCGGAGGACCGCCCGGTCGGTGACGTGACCACGTTGGCCGATCAGACCGTGATGCAGCAGATCGTGGATTCACTGCAGGACTGAGCCTGCCTGCCGGGTTCTCCCCAGC
The DNA here is from genome assembly GCF_000800955.1 of Kocuria sp. ZOR0020. NCBI lineage: Bacteria > Bacillati > Actinomycetota > Actinomycetes > Micrococcales > Micrococcaceae > Kocuria > Kocuria sp. ZOR0020. The sequence continues at coordinate 31 of NZ_JROX01000047.1, read as the reverse complement.
CGAACAGTGGCTTGTGCCGCTCATCAGCTCC
>NZ_JROX01000412.1:0-568 GCF_000800955.1 Kocuria sp. ZOR0020 | reverse complement strand
TTGGTATATCGAAGCAGTGGCAATATCTTTTGTCATTAAAGTATTTTTGTTTCATTGTTACCTTTCTAGTTTATTCTATACCTTATTATAAGCTATTTCTTTTTATTTATCAAGCGATAAGTCCCATAGACTACTAATAAAATAATTGTTATTATAAATAGCGGTGGAATGAATACAGTTATCGCAAACCAAACAATAGATATTAAAGTATAGATCATGATTTTTAGTATTAATTTACCAGCAGGAGTTTCTTAAAAGGTTATATCCTCATCTAATGATGAATCATCTTCTTTCGAATTGCCGTAAAATATTTTGTCTTCATTTACTTCGTACTTGTTACCGCAATAATCACATTTACCATTAGTGAAACTTGAAGACCCACAGGTTACGCATTGTATTAAAATCATTTTATTACCTCCTTTCTTTAACTATATGTATTATTATATCAAAAAAGCTCTAAGCTGTCAAGCCTAAAGTTTTTATTCTTAATATTATTGTTCTTTCAATTTATTCTTGAACCAAATGATTCGTTCTTTGAACCAAGCGTCAACTCCTTCAGGACGTAGCC
>NZ_JROX01000411.1:0-393 GCF_000800955.1 Kocuria sp. ZOR0020 | reverse complement strand
GGTTCTCATCAGTGAGTGGTTCTCTCGAACCGTCCGGCGAAGGTGAAGCGCCCTGGGTTTGGTTCCGAGCTTCCTGAAGGAGAATCGGATCATGCCCGAGAAGTTCACCCCCGAGTTCCGCGAACGCACCGTGCGGATGGTCTTCGACCACCAAGCCACGGAGGGCGGACCACGCGCGGCCTCCATCCGAGTCGTGGCCGAGTCGCTGGGCTGCGGCCCCGAGACCCTGCGCGCCTGGTGCAACCAAGCCATCACAGCAAGCAAGGCGACTCCGGCACCCGCCACTGACGAGAGCCTGGGCGAAGAGAATCGCAGGCTGGGGACTGCCGCATGGATAGGTGACATCTTGACCTGCCCTACGGTTAGGTTTCCACTCTTGGTCGCTAGCTTCCG
>NZ_JROX01000410.1:0-439 GCF_000800955.1 Kocuria sp. ZOR0020 | reverse complement strand
TGGATCAGTCGGATGTGGAGGTCGACGGCGGTGCCGGCGAGCTGGTCACTGGTGAAGTCGCTGCCGTGGTCGACGTAGAGCACGTCGGGCAGGCCGCACATCGGCCAGGCCGGGTCGGTCTTGTGCCAGATCGCTTGGCGCAGCGCCAGGGCGGTGTTCATCGCCGACAGTGCGCCCAGGAAGACTGTGTAGCCGCAGACCGCCCGGGAGCAGTCGTCGAGGATCGTTGTCAGCCATGGCCGTGCGGGCTTGCCGTCGGTGCCCACCACCAGGATGTCGAGCATGGTGTGATCGGATTGCCACATCGCGTTGGGCAGCTCTGCTTGCCGGCGTAGCACCAGCTCGTGCTTGTCGCGGTAGGACGCTGCGCCCTCCAGGGCGAGGGTGACCATGCCGGGATCCAGGGTCCGCACGATGTCCCACACCACCGAGTAGGAGG
>NZ_JROX01000409.1:0-443 GCF_000800955.1 Kocuria sp. ZOR0020 | reverse complement strand
ATGGAGTTGCCGATCAGAATGCCCGCCACGGCGATCACGTTCTGGGTTGTCCAGTCCACCAGGTGCAGACCGAACACGGCCGCCGTGCCCGCGACCCCGCCTGCTATCACACCGGTCAGCACGGCCTGCTTGGCAAACGGCATGCCTTTGAGGCGACCGATGGAGGTCAAGGAGGCCGTGGTCAGCATCAGGGCGATGAAGAACATCACCGTCCACGGCACGCTCAGGATCCCGCGCAGCAGCACCGCGATGATGCTCAGCTGAAGGGCCGCCCGCAGGACGCCCGTGAAGATCTGAGGGCCCAAGCGCATGCCGTGACGGTGCTGGATCACAGCAGCTGCCGTGGCCATCAACGCCAGCCCGACGACGAACCACGCGAACTCGGTGGGAGTGCGGCCGCCCATGGTGAATGGTGTGGATGCTGCTTGTGTTGTGGCTGTTGC
>NZ_JROX01000408.1:0-657 GCF_000800955.1 Kocuria sp. ZOR0020 | reverse complement strand
TCGTTTCCAAGGTCAGGAGCCTCCAACAAACTCAGGGCGCTTCACGATGAGCAGGGGCAGCACTGGCGTGGGTGTCCCACTAATGGTGGTCGCTTCCATCCCTCAAACGGAGCGCGTCGTGTCACCGGATGCGCGGCACCGTCGGGAACAGCCAGAGGGCCCCTGCCATGGCAGGGGCCCTCTGGCTGTTGTTCGAGGACATCCAACAGCAGGTGCTGCGGCAAGATCCAGGGGGCAGTTGTCGGGTCGCTGGACATCGTGGCCATGGCATCTTTGAAGGGGCGCTATGGCCGGAATCGTTCAGGGGTGGGTCAGAGGCCGGTGAAGGTAGAAAAGAAGCGGAAGAACACCGAGGCAGCCACGGCCACGTAGGCGATGGCCACCAGGGTCCAGGCCCACTCGGTGGCGAAGCGCACCAACCGGGGCGGGGCGGGGATGACGCCGTGGGCGAGGTTGCGCACGGTGAGCAGGAGGAACAGCGGGATCATCGCCGCCCACACGATCATGCAGTACAGGCACAGGATGTAGATCGCGAACAGGGCCTGGGACCACAGCCAGATCACGAACACCGCCCCGAGAGTGACCCCGACCTGCAGGCCCGCCCAGTACCAGCGCCCGAGGCGGGCCCCGGCCAGGATCGTCATGGCGGTGGTGATC
>NZ_JROX01000046.1:0-37744 GCF_000800955.1 Kocuria sp. ZOR0020 | reverse complement strand
AGCAACGTCCTCAGTGGCGTTGCTGCCGCCGCGCCGTGTTCTGACTCGACTGGGCCCGTCATGATCTGTCATCAAAGTGCATCTGGGGCTTGCGGAGGCATACGTTTGCAAACGTCAATATGAGTTCCCCTCCTCAAGAAAGCAGTCATGAGCTACGGAATCAACCCTCAGGAACCTGACTCCCAGAACGGCGCACCGCAGCCTGCTGGTCAGTCCCCCTACAGCCAGCCCAGCGCCGGCAACAATGCGGTCGGCCATGGCGCTCAGGGTTACCCGGTGGGATCCCAGCCCGGTGAGCAGGTCAATTTCATGGGCGCCATGAAGAATTTCTTCCGCAAGTACACCCAGTTCAGTGGTCGTGCATCGCGCTCCGAGTTCTGGTGGGCTTATCTGGGCCAGTCATTGATTTTTTTGGCATTGCTGGCCCTGTTCATCATCGCACTGGTCACCATGATCTCCAGCGCGGACCCATACACCAATGAGCCTTCCGGCGGGGCCCTGGCCTTCTACCTGCTCACGCTGGCCTTGATCGGTCTGGTGAGCTTGGCGCTGTTGGTTCCAACCATTGCTGTCACCGTGCGGCGCTTGCACGACACCAACCGTTCGGGCTGGTTCTACTTCATCAGCTTCGTCCCGATGGTGGGTGGGATCATCCTGCTGGTCCTGTGTGCCGGGGAGCCTGACCCCGCAGGTGCTGCTTACGACGCATGAGAGTCAGGGGCGGCCAACGCGCCGTCGTCGTGCACAACCAACGGCAGTGGCCGGGTCACGTGACCCGGCCACGGCCGTCTGCGTAACGGGGATTGCGGGTTTACAGTGGCTGGGACCCGTTGAACTCAGCTTGAAAAGAAGGACTCCGTGACCCAGGAGCATTCCGCAGCCGCCCTCCGAGCACTGGCCGCCCCCACCTTGTTCCGAGCCGGTGTGGCCCTGGCTTTCGCGGCAGCCACCATTTTTGTGACCGCACCTTCCCATGCGGTGGGAACGTGGCTGCTGGCCCTGTGGTTCGCGGGGACGGGGGTCGGCATGCTCTGGACGCAGCAGCGTGCTGCTGAACACCCCAGCCTGGGGCTGGACGGGCTGGAGGCCTCCCTGCGTTCTGCAGGTTTCCTGGCGCTGTTGGCCGCGGTGGCGGTTGTGGTGTTGGGCGGCAGCTTGATGTCCCTGGTGTTGGTGGTTTCCGTGGGTCTGGTGCTGGTGGGCCTGCCTGAACTGTGGGTGGGTTCCACTCGGCGCAAGGTTCATCCGTTGGGGCGCGACTGGGCTCTCACGGGGTTGTTGGCTGTGGGTGCGGCCATCGGTGTGCTGCTGGTTTCCGGCCTGGACATGCACGCGGTGCTGGGCGTGACTGGTGGTGCTGCCATCGTCTCCGGGGTGTTCCTGCTGCTGGCGGGTTTGTCCCTGCGTCACGACGCCGCACGCCGGGAGGCCGCGCAGCCGTGAGCCACGGTTGCACCGGCCGCGTAGACTGGGCCGGTGTGCCAGAGACGCTTGGAGCGTCCCGTAGGTATGACCACAGACCAAGATTTCACAACACAGCGCGTTGCGCCTGGGCAGTCAGGCCCAGCCGTCACGCAGCCACCACAGGAGGAACACCCAGTGTCACGCCAGTCCCGGAAGTCCCAGCGGCGCGCGCCGGACGTCAAGGGGCCCCTGGCCGTGTCCGCAGTGCTGGGTTTGGTGGCCGGTGGCGTGACCAGTTTTGTTGCAGCCGGTGGCACTCAGGACGGCATGCGCGTGGACCTGGGCCTGATTGTGGGCGGCATCGCGTTCATCGCCTCCGTGGTGGTCTGCGCCACGCTCATGATGTTGGAGAAGCCCAATGATCCTGGCTTGGGGGAGGGTTCCGGGGTCAACCGGTCATCGGCCAAGTTGTACGCGCAGCGGCGCGCTCAGCGTCGGAGCACGCAGGCCGGTCCCGCCAGCGGCCAGCCGGGTTCGGCGGCTTCTGCGGACACCACTTCACCGGAGGCCAGGGATCACGACGGCGGCCCGGAGTTCGGCAAGCGCGTCCATCCGGAGCAATAGAACTCTTGCCGGACAAGGCTCGGACATGAGATGAGCCCGTCACGTTGGGGGCGGGCTCATCTCATGTCTCAAACCACCACGTATCCGGCCTCGTCCACCGCGGATTCGATTTCCAGCGGTGCCAACTCGCGGGTGGATGTGATGGTCACGGGGGAGGGCAGTCCCTCGCGCAGTTCCACGTCCACGTTCCGGACGTCCTCAATGCCCATCAGTTCTTCCGTGACGGCCTTGACGCAGTGTTCGCAGGTCATTCCGGTCACGCCAATGGTGATCTCCACGCGGCATCGCTCCTTCAGGTGAGATGTGTTGCCAAGATCCACCCTATGCCCTTGCGCCAGCCGTGTGCGTATGCAAACCTTGCATTAGCGAATGAGGATCCGTCCGTGGTCATTCGCTGCAGATGCCTGGCGGTGTGCCTCACGCTGTCAGTGCATGAACACGGTGCTGAGGTTCCGGCGTGAGCAGTTGCTGGCGCGCACCGTGGGAGCACCGACCTGGTTGAGAACCAGCCAGGTGGAAGGGGGATGCCCCGTGCCGCTGTTTGGGAGAGCAGCAGCACGGGGCGTCTCCGTCTGCATATCAGGCAATAGGTGTTCTGACATGCGGCGTCACGATGGATAACGTTTGCACATCAACTACGCCGCGCCCCGGGGGGACGCAGTAAAGTGTGAGGACCACCACCAGAGCCACCCCGCCGCTGAGCTTCCCTCACCCCTCATGTGCTCATCGGCGCTGCGGCCACCCCAGAAAGATCAGGCGCATGATCTCCGGCCCGTCCACCCTCCGTGGCATTCCAGCCTGTGCGCTGGCCGCTGCCTCGTTGGTGATCGGGATGCCCGTTGCTGGGGGTGCCACGGCCTGGGCGGTGGATGACCTCCCCTCGCCCGCGGCTTCACAAACCCCCACTGCCCCCGATGACACGTCGTCTGCGGCCCCGGTCCAGATGGATCCACCGATGGCCTCCCCGGGTCCGACCCAGGTGGAGCCGGGCACGCCGTCGCCATCTGCTGAACCTGGGACTGCAGTCTCTCCGGAGACGGGTGAGAGCGGCGGTGCCCAGCTCATGTTGGTGGGCACGGTGGTGAACCAGGGCGTGGTGCTGGACCCCACCGTCACCTTGACTGACCTGGCCACCGGGCGTGAGCTCGGTTCTGCCTCCACCAACGCAGCAGGTGACTTCCGCGTGAGCCTTCCGGCTGACGCTTTTGCAGATGTTGATTCGATCGGAGTGACCGTCTCCGGCACCACGCACAGTGGCACCCAGGTCAGTGCATCCGCTGTTGAGGCTGCTGGTGAGGACCCCATCACGGCGCAACGGGCCACCCAGGACTCCTTGCTGGTCATGGTGGACACACCACAGGTCCCCGGAGGAACGCCTGATGCCAGCGTGGTACTGGGATCAGAGGCATCAGTCCTGGAGACCGCCCACGTCCCCGCGGAGAACTCCGAGGCCCAGCCTGGCGAGCTCAACGCTGGAACCCAGACCCGCCAACCCAGCGCCGAAGCCCGCAGCCGGTTGCAGCTCACGGGAGCAGGTGCCGGCCCCGCCGTCATTGTTGGCTCTGGACTGGTTGCCGTGGTGACCCTGGGCGCGGCCATGGTGGTGGCGGGTCGCCGGCGTCGTTCATGATGTAGAGCATGGCTTCCCTGATCGAGGACTACGCGCTGCTCTCCGACATGCAAACGGGCCCCTTGGTGTCCAGGCGCGGGTCCGTGGACTGGCTGTGCGTTCCGCGCTTTGACTCCCCGGCAGTGTTCGGTGCACTGCTGGGCACCGCCAAGGACGGCCGCTGGCTGTTGGCCCCGGCCGCCACCGTGGAGCACGACGGCACCGAGTTGCCCGAGCAGTCCTGGCAGGAGAACTGCCGGGTGGGGGAGCGGTTCTACGCGGAGAACACCTTTGTGCTGCAGACCGTGTGGATCACGGATGCAGGATCCGTACGCGTCACGGACTTCATGCCGCTCACGGAGGACCTCAGCCTGGTGCGCCGCGTGGAGGGGCTCACCGGTGAAGTGGAGATGTTCCAGGAAGTGCGGATGCGCTTTGACTACGGTCAGCTGATGCCGTGGGTCTCCCAGTTCGAATCAGCGGAGGACCCGGTCACGGAGAACCCAGGGGCCACGGAAGTCATTGCGCTGGCCGGACCAGATGCCATGGTGCTGCGCGGGGAACCCATCCCCGCATTCATCCGTGACCAGGAAGGCCCCAGACACGCCGGCCGGTTCACGGTGGCGGCCGGGCAGACCCGCGACTTCGTGTTGACGTACTTCCCGTCGCATCGCACCCCGCCGGCACCCATGGACGTGGGGGAACAGCTGCGGGAAACCAAGCAGCTGTGGCGGGACTGGGACCAGCAGTGGAGTGTGGAGAATCCACGCGAACTCGACCACCACGTGCGGCGCTCGCTGTTGGTGATCCGTTCCCTCATGCACCAACAAACCGGTGGCCTGGCCGGGTCAGCCAGCGCAGCGCTGCCGGAGAAGATCGGCGGAGACCGGAACTGGGATGCCCGATTCACCTGGGTGCGTGATGCCACCTTTGCCCTGGAGGTGATGCTCAACCACGGCCATGACCGTGAAGCTCTGCAGCTGCGCAACTGGTTGCTGCGGTGCCTGGCGGGGGATCCGGAGGCGTTGCAGAGCGTGTACGGACTGGCGGGGGAGCGGGCCACGTCTGAGCATTCGCTGGACCTGCCGGGCTATGAACGCTCACGGCCCGTTCGCGTGGGCAATGGTGCGTCCCGGGCACACCAGTCGGACACGGTGGGGCACGTGTTGGTGGCCTTTGAGAAGCTGCGACGTCGCGGTTTGGAAGAGGATCGGTTGTCCTGGCCGCTGCAGAAGGCGCTGCTGGGTCATGTGCTCAAGCACTACGAGGACGCCGATCAGAGCCTGTGGGAAATGCGCGGGGACCCGCAGTTCTACACACATTCCCGGGTGATGATGTGGGCCGCACTGCAATCCGGTGTGGACGCAGTCAAGATTCACGGTCTGGACGGTGACCTCCAACTCTGGGAGACCCACAGGGACCAACTGGCGCTGGAGATCTGGACCTCTGGTTATGACCCCGCCCAGGGCAGCTTTGTGCAGCACTACGGGTCAACTCACGTTGATGCCTCCTTGCTGTTGTTGCCCACGGTGGGCTTTGTGGCTTGGGATGATCCCCGCATGGTGCGTACCGCTGCCCGCATTGCCCAGGAACTCAGCGACGACGACGGCCTGTTGCGCCGGTACCGCAACGTTCACCTGCCACCGGACTCGCCGCCCGAGGATTTTGAGTCCCAGGTGGGTCAGGACGGTTTTGCCGGGGAGGATGCCGGACACCTGAGTGTGACCCTGTGGCTGGTGGTGAATCTGGCCCACAGTGGTGAGGTGGAGCGGGCCCGGGAGGTGTTGGAGGCTGTGTTGAAACGCGGCAACGACCTTGGCCTGTTGGCTGCTGCCTACGACGGGGACCCTGATTCCGGTGGGCGGATGCTGGGCAATCTGCCGCAGGTGTTGCCGCACCTCAGTCTGATCCAGGCCATCGACGCCATCCATCACGTGACGGCAGGTTCGGCGCACACGGGGCTGTTGGATGACCCGGACAACGACCCCCGACCGGATCAACCCGACCAAACACATGAGTCCGGTGCCGTGGCGCTGCCGGCCATGCAGGAGGCGCTGCGGCAGGCGGGCAATGCTGCTCTGCGTGAGTCCGACGGTGACACTGCCTACGGCAGGTGAGAGACCCGTGAGTGAGGATGGACACCAGCCGGGTGCCCGCCCCTGACGGCAACCCGGGTTGTGGGAGGATTTCGGTCATGCGTGTAGCCATCCTCAGCGACATCGGTCAACCCACTTACCACGTGGGTGACGAGGCCATGTGCCATGCCGCGGTGGCTGCACTGAAGGCCCGGGGCATCACTGATCTGGTGCTGCTCACGCGAAATGTCCAGGAGACCTTGAGCCAGTACGACTCCGTCCAGGCGGTCCCCACGCTGACTTTCCCGTGGCCGCCGGCCCAGCGCCAACAGCGCCTGGAAGAAATCGACCAGCTGTTGGCCGGGCAAACAGAGGCGATACCCGAATCGGACCCGGTGTTTGCGCTGATCGAGGTGCTGCGCGGGGTGGATGCGGTTCTGGTGGCCGGTGGCGGCAACATGAACTCGGAGTTCGGGTGGCTGCTTTACGAACGCGCCGCCGTCGTGCGGGTGGCCGAGCGCCTGAACAAGCCCGTGGTGTTCAGCGGCCAGACGCTGGGGCCCAATCTGTCCCCGGTGGACCGTGAGGTGCTGCGTGAGACCTTGGAGAAGGCAACGTTGGTGGGCTTACGGGACCCTGAGTCCTACCGCCTGGCCAACATTTTGTGCCCCAACCACCGTGGTGTGCGCGCCTGTGCGGATGATGCCACCGGCTGGGCCCTGGACGCCCTGAGTTCACGCTGGTCACAACACGGTTCAGAGAACCAGGCCGGTACCACCACTGCGGTGCCCACCATCGACCAGGCCGTGGATGGCCATGCGGACACCACCCCTGTTGAGGTGCGCGAATCCGGGGATCCCACCCGTCCGCGCATTGTGGCAACGTTCGCCAACCGCACCGGAGCATACGGAACGGAAGAGGCGGCGGAGGCCTACGCCGTCGTACTGGATTCCCTGGTGCATCGCACGGGCGGTTGTGTGGAGTTCGTTCCGCACATGGCGCAACCGGGCGAAAACGACCATGACCCGGCGTTTCACCGCAAAGTGGCCGTGCGAATGCACAGCGAGTCCGTACACCGTGAGATCGAATCCGCCGCTGCAAGTGTGCGGCGAACCCTGACCGCAGATTACGTGGTGACCTCCCGCTACCACCCGGTGGTTTTCGGGTTGGCCGGTGGTGCCACGGTGCTGCCGGTGGCGGTGGACAACTTTGCGGAAGTGCGCATGGACGGGGCGTGCGCCACCTGGGGGATCAGCGGTCAGGTCATGCCATTGGGTGCGTTGTTGACCCCGCGTTCCGTGGCGTGGGATCTACGTGAAGCCGCTCAGAAGTGGACCCAGGACATGGTGGAGGGCCGGGAGCAGTTCTCCGATGACCTCCTGGCCAGGCGAGCCGCCGTCCGCGCCAACGCCGCTGCGTGGTGGGACACCGTGGCTGTAGGCCTGACAGGATCAGCACCTGTACCGTCGGAACTGGCGGAAGTGCCACCTGCCGGAGCGGGTTCGGAGATTGCGCGAGCCCTGCGCCGGGACTGGACACGGCCCCAGGCACCGGTGCTGGAATCACACCGGGCCACAGTGGCGATTGTGATGCGCACCAAGGACCGTGCCATCTTGCTGGAGCGGGCCCTGGATGACGTCCTGGCGCAGAGTTTTGCGGACTGGCGCCTGGTGATCGTCAACGACGGCGGCGATCCCCAACCCGTTGACGCCCTGGTGGCAGCACGCGAACGGGAATTCGCGGGCCGGGTCTCCGTGATCCACAACCGGAGGTCCTACGGCATGGAGGCCGCCTCCAACATCGGCGTGCGGGCCACGGACAGCGAATTCCTGTGCATTCACGACGACGACGACCGCTGGCACCCCCTGTTCCTGCAGCGCACCGTGGCGTACTTGGAGCGTCCGTCCTGCACGGATGGTGGCGTGATGGTGCGTACGGAGATCGTGTACGAATCGGTTGACCTGAAGGCCGAACCGCCCGTGATCCATGAAACGGGACGGGAGATTTTCTGGGCGCAGTTGCACTCCATCACCTTGACGGACCTGATGGAGATCAACCGGGCCCTGCCCATTTCCTTCCTGTACCGCCGATCCATGCACGGGGTGATCGGCGACTACGACGAAACCTTGCCGGCAGTCGGTGACTGGGAGTTCCACCTACGATTCGCTCAGGCCGCCACCATCGGATTCATTGACGGCTTGCCCTTGGCCTTCTGGCAGCAGCGCCCGGAGCAGGCCGGCGAGTTGGGCAACTCCATGATCGCCGGAGCTCAGCACCACCGGCAGTACGACCTTGCTGTGCGGGAGCGCCACTTCCAGGAGTGGACCCGGGAGAACGGGATCGGGCTGCCGCTGTTCATGGCGCGGGAGTTCAGCAGCGTTCGGCAACGCATTGAGCACCTGGAGCGGCAGAACGCGGAACTGGCAGTCTTGTTGAGGGAACAGCAGCGGGAGATGCACAACGTGGCCAACGTGCTGGCGGACAATTCGTTCTTCGGTTTCATCAAGCGCAAGCTGCGCCGATTCTTTGGCATTTCCTGAAGACCACCGGCCCGCTCAGGTAGCCGCACCAGCGCGGTGTCCGGCCCGGAATGTGCTTGCCGGAGCATGTGACACAGCAGACATGTGAGTCCCTTAGAGTATTGTCACCGGCCCATTTTTTTGCCCTGTGGAGACCATGGCCGGAGGCCGTGGGAGTGCCACGGTTCCGTCCCAGGGCGAGCTGAAAGAGGGCGCACACGTGTCCAACACCATGCCTGAGAACCCCGGTACCGGCCAGAGACCCGACACGGACCAGCAGATTCCCGCCACCACCCACGGCGGTGCCGATCAGTTGCAGGGCCTTGAAGGTCTGACTGATCTTGTTCAACCCGCCGTTGACCAGGTGAGCGCCTGGTTGGACCGGGCCGATCGTGTGGCCAAGGAGGGCAAGGCATCCTCCCCAGGAGCTGACCGCCTCTCCGCCATCCTCAAGGACCCGGACGGGCTGGAGTTCACCACTGGTTTTGTGGACCGAGTGGTCCGCACCGAGGACAGCAAGGCAGCGGCCAAGGCATTGCAGCGGGTGGCCAAACTGGCACCCAAGAGCTTGTCCAAGGTGGACCGTTCCCAGATTCTGGCCGGTGGAGTGTTCTCTCGGTTGGCTCCGGCCGCCGTGATCCCGGTGGCCCGGGGTCGCCTGCGCCAGATGGTGGGACACCTGGTGGTGGATGCCCGCCCTGAGCCGTTCGGCAAGGCCGTGGCCAAGTTCACCGAGCAGGGCAACCCCCTCAACATCAACCTGCTGGGTGAGGAGGTCCTGGGAGACGAGGAGGCTGACAAGCACCTCAAGGACGTTGACGACCTGCTGGAGCGCTCGGACGTGGACTACGCCTCCATCAAGGTCTCCTCCGTGGTGGCTCAACTCTCCCACTGGGGTTTTGACGGCACCGTGACCCGCGTGGTGGACCGCTTGCTGCCTCTGTACCTCAAGGCAGCTGCTGCCCCGGCCGGTACCAAGTTCATCAATCTGGACATGGAGTTCTATTCGGACCTGCACCTGACCACAGAGGTGTTCATTGAACTCCTGGACCGTGCTGAGCTGAAGGACTTGGAGGCCGGAATCGTGGTCCAGGCCTACCTGCCCGATGCACTGGGCGCCATTCAGCGTCTTTCCGAGTTCGCGGCCCAGCGCGTTGCCGACGGCGGCGCCCAGATCAAGATCCGCCTGGTCAAGGGCGCCAACCTGGCTTTGGAGAAGGTGGATGCCGAGGTCCACGACTGGCCCCTGACCACCATGCCCTCCAAGCAGGCGACGGACGCCAACTACAAGCGCGCCTTGGCCTGGGCTTTCACCCCGCAGCGGCTGTCCGGAATGCGGATCGGCGTTGCCGGGCACAACCTGTTCGACATCGCATTCGCCCACCTGCTGGCCGAACAACGCGGGGTCACGGACCGGATCGAATTCGAGATGCTGCAGGGCATGGCCGTGGAGCAGTCCGTGGCGGTGTCCGAAGATGTGGGCCGAATCCTGCTCTACGTCCCGGCCGTTCGCCCCGCCGAGTTCGACGTGGCCGTCTCCTACCTGGTCCGCCGCCTGGAGGAGAACGCAGCCAGTGAGAACTTCATGTCCGGGATCTTTGAGTTGGCACCCGGCAACGCCATCTTTGAGCGTGAGGCCGCCCGGTTCAAAGCCTCCGTGCAGCAGTTGATGGAAGAAGGCATCGCCCTGGATGGTGACCAGGCACCTGAGCCGCACCGCAACCAGGACCGCGCGGGCGAGGCCAACGGTGGTTACCAGGGGCACCAGCCGCTGGATCAGCCTTTTGTCAATGAACCTGACACGGACGTGTCCGTGCCGGCCAACCAGCAGTGGGCCGCCGAGATCGCCGAACAGATCACGGACCGCCGCTGGTACGACTCCCTTGCGCTGCCCGACGGCCTGGATGAGGACGGGGTCGCCGTCGTCGTGGAAACCGGGCGGCACGCCGCCAAGCAGTGGCAGGCCCGGGGAGCGCGTGAGCGCGCGGAGATCCTCAACCGCGCCGCTGACATCCTGGGGGAGCGCCGCGGTCACCTGATGGCCGTTGCCGGCGCTGAAACCGGCAAGGCCCTGCCGCAGAGCGACCCCGAGGTCTCTGAGGCCATGGATTTCTGCCGCTGGTACGCGCGCCGGGCCCTGGAACTGGAGCAGGTGGACGGTGCGGTGTTCGACCCGGACACCCTGGTGCTGGTGACCCCGCCGTGGAACTTCCCGTTGGCCATTCCGTGCGGTTCCACGGTGGCGGCGCTGGCGGTGGGGGCCGCCGTGATCCACAAGCCCTCTCCGCAGACCAAGCGCTGCTCGGCTGCGATCATCGAGGCGTTGTGGGATGCAGGTGTTCCGCGTGAGGTGCTCCAGCTGGTGGACTCCGTGGAAGGCGACACCGGCAAGGCGTTGGTCTCCCACCCCGGTGTGGACCGGGTGCTGCTGACCGGCGGATACGAAACCGCTGAACTGTTCGGTGGTTGGCGCACCGGGCGGCCTGTGACCGGTGAGACCTCCGGCAAGAACGCCCTGGTGGTCACACCCGCAGCCGACCGCGACCGAGCGGTGTGGGATCTGGTGACCAGCGCCTTCGGTCACGCAGGACAGAAGTGCTCTGCGGCGTCCCTGGGCATTCTGGTGGGCTCCGTGGGGACCTCTGAGCGTTTTGAACGCCAGTTGCTGGACGCCGCCGAATCCATGGTGGTGGACTGGCCGCAGAATCTGCAGGCCGTGGTGGGCCCCGTCATCAAGGAACCGGAGGGCAAACTGCGCCGCGCCCTGACTCAACTCGACGACGGCGAAACCTGGCTGCTGGAGCCCAAACAACTGGATGACACGGGGCGGCTGTGGCGTCCCGGGATCAAGAAGGGCGTCAAACCCGGATCCTTCTTCCACCTCACGGAGGTCTTTGGCCCCGTGCTGGGGCTCATGCACGCCAAGGACCTGGGTCAGGCCCTGGAATGGCAGAACGCCGTGGACTACGGGCTGACTGCCGGTGTGCACTCCCTGGACGCCACAGAGGTTGAGCGATGGCTGGAGGGTGTGAAGGCCGGCAACCTGTACGTGAACCGGGGGATCACGGGTGCCATCGTGCAGCGTCAGCCGTTCGGTGGTTGGAAGAAGTCCTCTGTGGGGCTGGGCGCCAAGGCTGGTGGGCCCAACTACCTGGCCCAGCTGGGGACCTGGTACAAGGCAGGATTCCACCGGGACACCACCGGCGGCAGTGCCCACCCCGTGGTCTCGGCCGTGCTCTCCTCCGCGGAACTGGCCAACACGCTGCCGGAACCGGACCTGGCCTGGTTGCGTTCATGCGCAGCCGTGGACCAAAAGGCCTGGGACGGTGAATTCGGCGTCACCAAGGACCCCACCGGCCTTTCTGTGGAGGCCAACCTGTTCCGCTACCGTCCGCGTCGTGTGGTGGTGCGCGCAGCTGAGGATGCACCCGTCACGGACGTGGTGCGGGTGGGACTGGCAGCAGCGCGCTCCGGTTCCCATGTGGTGCTCAGCCCCGCGCCGCGAATCGCTGACGAGTTGCCGCTGGTGGCGCGGGACCTGTTCTCAGGTGTTCTGCCTGCGGCCACCGATGCCGAGTTCCGCGAGCAGGCGGTGGCCCGCGTGCTCAGCGGTGACGCCGTGGAGGCTGACCAGGCCGAGGCAGCCGGGGCCAGCGACACCGAATCGCAGCGAACCCCGGCCGAGGACCTGCACGCCGGTGCCCGCATCAAGCTGATCGGCACGGACGTCAATCTGGGTGCCGCACTGGGGGCAACTCCGGACGTCGCAGTGCTGAGCCACCCGGTGGTTGGAGCTGCTCGAGTGGAACTCATGGAAATGCTCCATGAGCAGGCAGTTTCCATGACCATGCACCGGTTCGGAAATCCGTTCCCGGATATGGAATCCCTCAAATCTCGGCTGATGACAACCGTTTCATAACAAAATCTTGTTGTGGATGATTCGGGGCCAAGATCCTGTTGTGATGGACAACTGCGGGATCTTGGCCCCGAATGCACATCACGATTCATACCTATATGATGATGCATCATCAGGGGTGCAAGTTCTGCACGTCAAAGAACCTGACCAAAGCCAAGAGATTCAGTGCAGCCCAAGGGGTGCAGCAGCGCGGGGGCCCTCACCTCCCAGCTGAAACCGAGGCTGACAAGGGGAGATCATGATTTCCGTGCGCGAGCGTATTGCGCATCTACCGGCGGAGCAACGGGAGAAGTTTGCTGTCCTGGTGCGAGCCATACCAGTACGTCTGCGCTACGGGCCGGCCTACCGTCGAACCCGCCGCGATATTCTGAAGGCACACTCGGTACCTTTTTGGGGACAAGAAGAACGCCGCCGCCAGTTGATCAAGTTGCTTTCAGTCGCCGCGAGCACGGAATATTACGGTGAACATTTTGATTACGTGGCGCTGAAGTCATTCGCCCCTCAGGTTGATGACCCCTTCACGGTTTTGGCGCAGCTGCCGGTGTTGACCCGTGCGGCATTATCCGCCAACACCGAGTTGATGATTGCCCCAGCATCCCGATCCACGGTTGAACTGGTGGCAAGCTCCGGAACCTCCGGTAGCCCCATCCTGTTCCACCTGGACAAGGCACGTGGGGCCGGGGAATGGGCTTACGTTCAGAACGCCTGGGAGCAGGACACCGGTTATCAGCTGGATGACTGGCGGCTGTTCCTGCGGGGTGCCGTGGAGTTTGACGAGTCCAAGGACCACTTGGTGCAGGCCACCACCGGGGAAGTGGTGCTGCGCATACAAGCCCTGTCCCCGGAAAAGATCCGGGAGCACTGGAAGCTGGTCACGGATCGCAGCATCCGCTACATCCACGGCTACCCGGCCTCCATCGACTACATGGCGCGCCTGCTGGAAACCCACCTTCCCGACGACGACTGGCGGTATCAGGTCAAGGGCATCCTGGCGGTCTCCGAGGAGTACACACCGGCCCAGGCCGAGACCTTCCGACGGGTCTTCCCCAACGCAAAGGTCTCCAACTTCTACGGGCTCTCCGAACGCACCGTGTTTGCCCCCATGGACCGGGAATGGGTGTTCCACCCGGAGCCTCTCTACGGGATCACCGAAATCCTCAAGGCAGACGGCAGCCCAGCGCAGGTGGGTGAACGTGGACGAATTGTGACAACAGGACTACGCCTGATGGGGCATCCTTTCCTGCGCTATGACACCGGTGATTCCGCAGAAGTGGTGGGATTCAACGCCTGGGGGGAGCCCACGTTCAAGGACATCAAGGCACGCCGCGGACGCGAAGGCCTGGTCCGCGCAGACGGAACGCTGTTCCCCACCACCCCTCTGAATGTTCACGGACACCAGTTCCTGTGTGTGAACAGGTTCCGGTTCCGTCAGGACGAACCCGGGAAGGTGGCTCTCATGGTGGAGCCCTCTGCCCGTGCAACCAGTGAGGACCTCAAGGACTTCTACACCACCATGGTCAGCCGCACCAAGGATCAGGTGGAGCTGAGCTTTGAGGTGGTTGACCGTCTCCAGGTGCCACCCGGGGGCAAGGCCCGGTTGGTGGATCAGAACATCGACGGAGTGGTCAGCACCTGGGCGTGAGCCTGGCTGGGTGGGGGTGCCATCCGGGTCTGGTGGAAGGAAAGTCCCAAGTGAACGCACTACACTGACCGGACAATCACGCAGCATTTGGGAGCTGCCTGGAGAATCTGGCGTGCGACTGCCATGTCGGTCGATTGTGAAAGTCACAAGCAAACACGCGATGGGGGAAGTCTGTGGTTTCTGTTCGCGAGTACATAGCCCATTTGCCGGTGGAGCAGCGTGAGAAGATTGCCGGTCTGGCTCGAATGGTGCCTGTCTCCATGCGGTATGGCCCAGATTTTCGCCGAACCGGCCGGGACATCGTCAAGGCTCATGCCGTGCCGTCCTGGGGGCGCGAGGAGCAGGCGCGGCGCCTCGGCCACCTCCTGGCTCTGGCATCCGACACTGACTACTACTCAACAGCGGACGGGTACCAGGCTTTGAAGCATGCCGCCCGTGACCCGCATCAGATTCTTCGGGAACTGCCCATCTTGACCAGGCAGGCTCTGTCAGAAAACACCTCGCGCATGTTGACGGTGGATGCGGACGAGGTGGAGCTGGTCACCAGCTCGGGAACTTCCGGTGACCCGATCGTTTTCCACCTCAACAAGGCCCGTGGGGCGGGCGAATGGGCCTACGTGCATCATGTGTGGAACAACCGCACCGGGTACCAACTCAACGATTGGCGTGTGTTCCTGCGCGGTGCCGCCGATCTCCCGGGGGATGCCGACTATTACGTCCAGTCATTGACTGGCGAGATCACGCTGCGTACGCGTGCGCTGAGTCCGGAAAAACTGGTGGAGCACTGGGACCTCATCAAACAGCACCACATCCGATACATCCACGGTTACCCATCAGCCATGGACTATCTGGCTCGTTTGCTCGAGGAACACCTGCCCACCGACCCCTGGCGTACACAGATCCGCGGATTGCTCACGGTCTCCGAGGAATTGACTCGTGCGCAGGCCACGGTGCTCAACCGGGTGTTTCCGAATGCCCAGGTGGCCAACTTCTACGGACTGTCCGAACGCACTGTGTTTGCCGGCATGGACAGCAACTGGGTGTTCCACCCAGAGCCCTTGTACGGCATCACAGAGGTGCTCCGGGAGGACGGCTCACCGGCGCAGCCGGGCCAGCGCGGGCGGATCATCACCACAGGGCTGCGCCTGACAGGCCAACCATTCCTGCGTTATGACACCGGGGACTCGGCGGAGGTGGTGGGGACGGACCGGTGGGGAGGCCCCACTTTCAAGGACATCACGGCCAGGCGCGGCAGGGAGGGGTTGGTACGTGCCGATGGCAGTTTGCTGGCCACCACTGCACTCAACCTTCACGGGTCTGAGTTCACCACGGTGAACAGGTTCAGGTTCCGCCAGGATCAACCAGGACAGGCCGTTCTGATGGTGGAGCCCAGTGCATCCGCTGATGATCAGCAGTTGCAGCTCTTTTTGGAAGCCATGCAGCGACGCACCGGGGACGGCGTGCGCTTGTCCCTGCGCAGCGTGACTCGGTTGGAAGTCCCTGCGAATGGGAAAACCCGGTTGATCGACCAGAACATTGCGGGAGTCACCGGTACCTGGGCCTGACAGCCCGGACAGATGGGCTCAGCGGCGCCTGTTCTTGGGGTGGCCCAGGCTGACGGCGGCCACAATGCCCAGCAGCAGCCCCACGGCTCCACCGATGGCGAAGATCAGGGGGGTGGAGATTCCCGAGGGATTTTCCGGGATGGTCGGTTCCCCGGCGGGCAGCAACTGAATGTTGTCCCCGGGCTGAGGGTCACCGGCCGCGCCACCCAGGGCGTCACGCCATGCGGATGCCAGGTCGGAGGCCTCCTGCGGAGTGGCGGCAAGGGCAGTGATCTCCAGGTCCGTGGAGTCCGGGCTGCCCACCACACGGACTGAGTCCAGCAGCTCATCCGTGGAGGCATCCAGATCCAAGTCGCGTTTCACGGCGTCTGCCACCACCACGGAATTGCCCAGCGACTGGTATGTGGCCACACGGGACTTGGCAAGTTCCTCCGCAGCCAAGCGGTCAGTTGCGGTGGTTTCATCGCTGGTGGCATGGACCAGGGCTGTTGTCACGGAGCGGTATTCGTCCTGTTGTGTCAGTGAGAACGCGAAAGCCATGGCCACGCCCACAGCGAGCCCCAGCAGCGGCAGCCACCAGCGGCGGCGCACGGAGCGGCCCAGCTCTGCGGCTGAAATTTCGTTGACTTCGTACGGTGAAGTCTCGCGCACGGTTCGTTTCCCCCTTCCATCCACACGTGTGGATGGCTCGAATCCTCGCGATCGCTTGGCTGCGGACATCAACCTCTCCCCGGAATGACCTGATGGGCGAGCCCTGGTGCGCAAGCGACATGCGGCCATGTCACGCGTGATGGCGATCCCCAAAATCGCCGGCGTGTGCTTTCCCCAGCATGACATGGACCTGCCGCGTGCTCGAACAAGAGACCCACTGTGGGAGCCAACAGTAGGCGCCCAGTACGGGATTTTGCACGAAAATACATCGTGTTAACCGCTGCATTGGCACTTGTGTGGACAACTCCAGGCGTGAGTGGGGGGTGCGCAGCCGGGCATGCCACCATGGGGATGCTGTCGCAAAGTTTGACCAAGCCACGCCGTCAGTGGCACGCAAAGAAGTACTAGCGATCCTGGGCATGAAAATTCCCCTGGAGGCGTGGACCTGGCGAAGCGCGGATGTTGTGAATCAATGGGGTATCGGTCTGGGGAGGCTGATGGATTCACCGGGGCCGTGAGAAGCGTGCAGAAGTTCGGGGGGAGGAAACTCTTTTGGCTGAAACAGCCACAGTTGTCAGTGTTGTCATGGCGGCGTTGTTGGGCGTTGCATCAGTTGCTGTGCTGGTGGTGGCCGCCTTCAAGCACCCGAAAGTGACTGCTGGCCTTCTGGTGGTCCTGATCATGTTGTCGCAGACCATTCAGACCGTCACTGGAATTCCTGCCCTGGGGTACGGCGATGAACTTGGCGTGATCTTGGCGCTTCTGTTGTTCACGGGTCGCAGGCTGTACGTGCACGGAAGCGTGCGTGCCTACCCCGCCCTGTGGTTCTTTCTGGCTTTTGCCGTCCTGGGCTCCATCAGCAGCGTGGTGAACACCGTCCCCATGGGTGTGATGGCAACCGGGGCCTTTCTTTTCTTGAAAGGGCCCATCCTGGGATTCGCCGTTGCACAACTTGACTGGACCAAGCGGGATCTTCCCAACGTGGCGCGGTTCGGGGCGTGCGTGGTCGGTTTCGTCTTGGCAATCACCGCCATCAACGCCGTTGCCCCTGCTGCGTGGAACAGTGTGATTGGGCGCGTGGCCAGTGTCAGCGAACGTGGTGGTTTTTCCAGTTTGACTGGTCCTTTTGATCATCCTGTGGGCCTTGGAACCACCATGTCCATGGCCTTCTTGGCCATCCTGCTCTACCGCCAATTGGTGGCCAAAGGGCCGGTGAGCCTGGTCTTGTTGATCGGGTCCGGCCTGGCCTGCATCGCGGCATTTCGGCGTAAATCCATCGCGGCGGGGATCATCACGGCACTTGCCGTGCGCGCCGTGCTGCCTGGACCCAAAGCCATGTATTTCGCGGCCGTGGCCATTCTGTTGCCCGTTGCCCTGGTGCTCGGACGGGAACCGCTCACGCAGGTGGTGACCGGGACGGTGGATGAATACACCGCCAATGTGGCTGAAACTGCACGTGTTCTGATGACCTTGGAGGGCCTGGCACTGGCGCTTGCAAGTTTTCCCTTGGGCGTTGGTTTTGGGCGCTACGCATCCTTCACTGCCTCGGAGAACTACAGCCCGTTGTACGAAGACCGCGGTTATCAGTGGATCTACGGCATGGGTCGTGGGGACATGGGCGGGTTCCTGTCAGACACGTTCTGGCCGGCCCCCTTGGCTGAAACGGGGATCTTGGGAGGGCTGTGTTATGCAGCCGCGCTTTTCCTTCTGGTGGTACCGGCTTGGCGCATGATGCGCCGTGCCCCTGAGCGTCATGTTCGTTGGGCCGGTGCCGTGACCCTGGCCTGGATGCTGACGTTGACCATCGAGTCCGTTGTGGCGCCCGTGTTCGTGTCCCCACCCATGTTCGGGCTGCCTTTTGTGGCTGCCGGTGTGTGTACGTCCCTCACGGCACGGGAATCAGTGATGGAATCACCTGCAAAGCACCACGACGATGCACATTCGGCCGCTGGGGGCAGCATCGATTCAGCAGAGGCCACACCACATGTGCCCTGGGCTGCAGGAGGTGTTTCGCGTGCTTGACGTCGTCGTCCTGGGTCCGACTCCGGGAGCAGCAGGCGGGATCGGCGTGATGGCGGGCTACCTGGCCTCCACTTCCTCGAACCGAACTCATGTGACATTCGTGGATTCCGGGGGCTCTCCCGGCACCAAGGTTGGGCGGCTTCGCGCCGCCGCCGCAGCCGTGCGCCGGTGTTTGGCCAGGGAGACTGGCCCCACCGTGTACGTGCTCTCCGTGGCGTCCAACGGCAGTGCTTGGCGCAAAACCGTTCTGTCACTCCTGCTCCGACTGCGGGGAAAGCCGTATGTGCTGCATCTGCACGGGGCCGGGTTCGTCACGTTCTACCGCGGACTTCCCGGTGTCTTGAAACGCGTGGTGCGTTCGATGTTCACCTCCGCCGCCGGGGTGATGGTCCTGGGGCAGGTCTGGGCGGATTTTGTCCGTAGTGACCTGGGTGTGGCACCGGATCGTGTCCGCATCGTGGCCAATGCCGTGCCCGGTCCTCAACGCCTACCGGATCGTACCGGTCCCGTGAATGTTCTCTTTGCCGGGCGGGTCGGTTCCCGCAAGGGGGTTCCCGAGCTCCTTCAGGCCTGGCAGCAGCTCAACACCGCGGGGCAGGCGCAACTGTTGCTGGCCGGTGATCTGGAAGACCCGAGCGGGAACATCGGGAGGACCTTGCGGGCAACGGAGGACGTCGAACTTCTGGGGTGGGTGAGCCCCGAAGACCTGACGGCACAGATGGCTTGTTCATCGGTTCTGGTTCTTCCCAGCCATGCGGAGAACCTGCCGTTGTCACTGCTTGAAGGCATGGCGTGGGGCTTGGCCCCCGTGGTCACCCCCGTGGGTGCTGTTCCCGAGGTCATTTCGCATGACGTCAACGGCCTTGTGACGCCGGTGGGGGACGCGGATGCCTTGGAGTCGGCCCTGCGCCGCGTTGTCTTTGACCGGCCTGCCCGGATCCGAACGGGTGCGGAGGCCAGGCGAACGTGGGAACAGTCCTACTCCCTGACGCAGTACCGGCCGAACTTCGACGATGCCGTCGAGGTTGCGTTCCAGAAGCATGCTCGGGCCCGCGAGCCCATGCGCTGCGCGGTGAACCCGACCCGGTGGTTCCGAGCCGGACGCTCAGGAGGAAAATCATGACTGTCTACCCACTGTCACCCGATCTGACCACAGCCGTGGCCGAGGCTGCGCAACGGGCTTTCCGCTTTGCCCAGGTGCGCGAATTCGCCGGGACGGACCCGTATGACGGTCTGCTCTCACCCCACGCCAAGCACCTCCGGGGCCGGAGGCCGCGCCAGGCCTGGGTGCAGGCGCACAAACGTGCGGGGCAGTGGCTGCGGGACCTGACTGATGTGCCCGTGGTGCGGATGACCAAGGGGATGGCGCTGTTTGCCCATGCGGCGGTGCTCATGGGTGATCAAGGCCAGGCTGATCAGCTGGTGGACCGGATTCTGAGTGAGCGAGGGTCCGGCCCGTGGGGTTATGAGTTCGACGTCCAGACCAGATGGGCGTTCTACCCGGCCGGAAGTCCCAACGTGGTGGCCACAACTTTTGCGCTGCGGGCATTCCAAGCCACCGGGCGGCTGGATGAAGTCAGTCCGGAGGTCACGCGGTGGCTGCAGGGGCAGTTCCACAACGGGTACTTCCGCTACACCACCACCTCCGAGCGCTTGGTGCACAACGGCTCCCTGCTGGCGGCTGAGTCGCTGGCCATGCTGGGCGGAGATGCCACCAAGATCCAGAGTGCCATCAACCGGACGGTGGCCGCCCAGATGCCGGATGGATCCTGGTCCTACGGGGTGGGGCCGGGGCTGGAATGGGTGGACAGTTTCCACACCATCTACAACCTTGATTCCCTGTGGGCGCTTGAGCAGGCAGGATTCGACACAGGGGAGGCGATACCGGAAGGCCTGCGGTACTGGGCGGAGAACTGCCTGGATGCAGACGGCCTCCCGCTGTATTACGCAAACGATCAGAAGACATCCCAGGACGTGCACAACGTGGCCACCACCGTGGGCTTTCTGGCCCGCGCGGCGCAACGGGGTTGGGGAACCCCGGATCCGCGCCCGGCCGTGAAGCACCTGCTGGGTTTGCAAGGCGATGACGGTGGCTTCCGCAGTTTGGGGTCGGGGCTGCCGCACATGAGATGGAACCAGGGTCACGCCACGTTGGCCCTGGCCGGATGGGGGAACAGCAATGAGTCAGCCGGCTCGTGACAAAGAATTCGAACA
Organism: Kocuria sp. ZOR0020; assembly: GCF_000800955.1. Taxonomy (NCBI): domain Bacteria; kingdom Bacillati; phylum Actinomycetota; class Actinomycetes; order Micrococcales; family Micrococcaceae; genus Kocuria; species Kocuria sp. ZOR0020. The sequence goes on along the minus strand of NZ_JROX01000046.1, from coordinate 17,503 downwards.
CGGCCCGCAGGCCGAGACCACGCTGAACCGTGGATTGCCGCGCGATGGCAGGGCCAAGCGGCGCGACGTCATGGGAGTGGGGATCGACCCCCTGACCGTGGAACAGACTGTGGACAAACTCAAGGGGTTGATGACCGACGGCGGTCACCACAACCACCTGTCCATCAACGCCGCCAAGATTGTCTCCGCCAAGGAGAACCCTGCCAAGCAGTCCGAGTTCAACGCTGCCGATGTGGTCAGCGCTGACGGGCAGGCCGTGGTGTGGGCCTCCAAGCTGCTGGGCCGTCCGGTGCCTGAGCGGGTGGCCGGTATTGATCTGATGAACCGCCTGGTGGATCTCTCCGCCCAGGAAGGTCAGCGGATCTACCTGTTGGGCGCCCGCCCGGAAGTGCTGGCGGCGGTCCAGGAGGACTTCACCCGCCGTGGCGCCAACATTGTGGGCAGCCATGACGGCTACTGGCGCAAACAGGGCAAAACCGATCAGGACATGGCCCGGGAAATCGGTTCCATGGACGTGGACATTCTGTTTGTGGCCATCCCCTCGCCCATGAAGGAAGACTTCATCTACGGTCAGCGCGATGCCATGGGCGTGGGTGTCTGTGTGGGTGTGGGTGGCTCTTTCGACGTCGTCGCCGGGCAGACCAAACGGGCGCCTAAACTGATGCAGAAAATGGGCATGGAATGGGCTTTCCGCCTGGCCATGGAACCCAAGCGCATGTTCAAGCGCTACGCCGTGGGCAACACCAAGTTCCTGTGGTACCTGGCCAAGGACCGGGCAAACGGGATGCCACTGACGGGCAGGTTGATGCGGAAGTGACTGAGGACAACTCCACTCGTGGCAGGTGATCGGCGCGGGAGAGCCCGCCTCCAGTCCCTGATGGTGCTGGGGATCCGGGTGGGTGGTGCCGCACTGCAAATGGCCCTGGTGGCCGTTGTGGCACTGCGCTTCTCCGTGGAGGACGTGGGCCTGAACGGACTGTTGTGGTCTGTGGCCCTGGTGGCCCGCATGTCCGGAACCTTTGGTCTGGACACCTCCGGCATTCGCGAACAGGCACCGCTGTGGGCCGCCAATGACCGCAGGCGGGCCCGCATGCTGGTCCGGCGTGATGCCCGCACGGTCACCCGGATCTGGTTGGTGATCGGCTTGATGGCGGTGGCGGTCACCGTGGCCGGCGAGCTCATGGGCCATCCCACCCGATGGGTGTTGGCCTTCTGGGCCGTGGCTGCCGCCTCCGCGTTCGGACGTCTGTTCATGGTCCAACGCATGGCCAAACAGCAACCTGTGGCGGGGCAGTTCCTGGAATCAGTGGCACTGCCGTTGCTGGGGTTGGTGGCTGCCCTGCTGGCTTCGGTCACGCGACCGGAACTGCTGATCCCAGGCCAGGTGGCGGCATTCGTGATCATTGCGGTCATCATGTGGTGGATCTCCCCGGCCCCTGGCCGCAGGCTCTCCCACTACCGGGCCCTGGGCATTGAGATCCCCCGCACACCGTGGCGCATGGCCCTCCCCCTGGGCCTGGGCGCCACCTTGACCGCCCTGTGCGTGCGCGGGCCCATGTTCGTGCTCTCCGCCCGCTCCCTGGCGGTGGCCGGTACCTACGACGTCGCACAGCGCATCCAGTCCGCAGGCGCCATGGGCACCTCTGCGGTGTCCACGGTGTTCGGGCCGAGGATCGCGGTGGCGGTGCGGGACCGGGCCGCGCTGCGCAAACTCGTGGTGGAGGCCGCCGTGGCCTCGGCCGTGCTGCCCGCCCTGTTGTTGGCCTTCCTGCTGCTGGTGGGTGAGGGCGCACTGGTGGAGCTGCTGGGTGAGGACTACCGGGGGACGTGGGGGGCCGCCGTCGTTCTGGTGATCTCCACGCTGATCAACGCCACCACCTCTGCCACCAGCAATGTGCTGATGATGGGTGGACACGAACGCTGGTTCATGCGGATCAGTGGCGTGCAGCTGGTGCTGGTGGTGGGCGGAGCCTGGCTCAGTGGCGCTGACACGGCGCTGGCGGTGGCCTGTTGGGTGCTGGGTGGGGAAGTGTTCCGGTCGGCGTGCATGACGGCGGGATACGTGATGCACAGTCGGAGGTTGACGTGAGAGCGGCTCGTACCCAAAGCTAGGTGACACGTCACTTAAACTCAGGCAGAATGGTGATGTCCGGCCACCCCTGAACTGGAGCACATCATGCAGCTTGGTCTCAACACCTTTGGCGACGTCCACCCCGGCGCTGACGGTCAACCCATCTCCCAGGCCCAAGTCCTGCGGCACGTGGTGGAACAAGGCCGGTTGGCCGACCAGGTGGGGCTGGATTTCTTTGGTGTGGGGGAACACCACCGCGCGGACTACGCCGTTTCCGTCCCGGACACCGTGTTGGCAGGGCTTGCCACCACCACTGAAAACATTCGTCTGGGCAGTGCCGTGACCGTGCTGTCCTCCGAGGACCCCGTGCGGGTCTACCAGCGTTTTGCCACGGTGGACGCGCTCTCCAACGGTCGGGCGGAGGCCATCCTGGGGCGTGGTTCCTTCACCGAGTCCTTCCCGTTGTTCGGCTACGCGCTGGAGGACTACGAGGACCTGTTCGCCCAGAAACTTGAACTGTTCACCCGCCTGCAGCAGGAGGGTCCCATCACCTGGGAGGGTGGTCTGCGCGCCGCCATCAACGGGATCGAGGTCTTCCCCAAGACCGAAACCGGGCGGCTTCCGGCATGGATCGCCGTGGGAGGTTCCCCGAATTCGGTGGTGCGCGCCGCCCATTACCAACTGCCCGTGATCTTTGCGATCATCGGCGGCAGCCCCCTGGGGTTCAAGCCCTTTGCCGATCACTACCGACGGGCTCTGGAGCACTTTGGCAAGCCCGAGCTGCCCATTGCGTGGCACTCACCCGGATACATCGCAGAAACTGACCAGCAGGCGCGGGACGAGTTCTTCCCGGCCTTTGCCGCCAACCACGACGTCATTGGGCGTGAACGCGGATGGCCCGCCCTGCAGCGCTCCGACTTCGATGCCATGTGCGGCCCAAAAGGCGCCTACTACGTTGGCTCCCCGGAGACCGTGGCCCGCAAGATCGCGGCTCATCAGAAGGTTCTGGGTGCTCAGCGGTTTGACCTCAAATACTCGGTGGGGCCGTTGACCCACGATCGGATGCAACGCTCCATCGAGTTGTTCGGCACCCAGGTGGCACCCCTGGTGGAGGACATGCTGGCCGGCTGAGGCATACGCCAGATGACTCCTGACTGCCGCATGCCCTAACGTGGCGGCATGGCTTATCACGCGGATTCCACTGACCTCAACACCAAAGATGTCCTCACCTGGCAGGGCTTTGGCGATGCCGTCCGGCAGCAGGCCCAGACCATTGCGGACAGCGGCTTCCAGCCGGATCTGATCATTGGAGTGGCCCGCGGTGGCCTGGTGCCCGCAGGTGCCCTGTCCTACGCCATGGGCGTCAAGCTGATTGATGCCGTCAACGTCGAGTTCTACACGGACGTCCACGAGACCCTGCCCGATCCCGTCCTGCTGGCACCCATGCTGGACGTGGATTCCATTCGGGGCCGCAAGGTTCTGGTGGTCGACGACGTCGCCGACTCCGGGCGCACACTGGCCCTTGTGCTGGAACTGCTCTCCGGATTCGGGGCAGACTGCCGCAGCGCGGTGATCTACTCCAAACCGCGGTCCATTGTGGAGCCGGACTACATCTGGAAGTCCACGGATGAATGGATTGTGTTCCCGTGGTCGGACCAGCCGCCGGTGGTGGCCTCTGGTGCTGACGCCCAAGACAGTTGAGCGATGATTTGGTCCGGTGATCTGCGCTGAGAAGTGATGTGTGCCGCCCATCAGCTCTGATGGGCGGCACACATCACTTCTCAGCGGGGGCTGGCGCGCAATGAGCGGAAGCAGTCGCCGGTCAGTTGCTCACCAGCTGCGCGGTGGCCTCTGCGATGGCACGTTCCTCATCCGTGGGGACCACCAGCACCTCCAAGGTGGAATCCGCCGTGGAGATCCGGCGCACCTGGTCATTGCGGACCGAATTGGCCTCCGGATCCAGCGTGGTGCCCAAAGCGCCCAGGTGATTCACCACCAGCTGGCGGAAGGTGTCCGAGTTCTCCCCGATGCCTGCGGTGAAGATCAAGGCCCGTGCACCGCCCACGGCCACGTGGTACCCGCCGATGTACTTGGCCAGGCGGTAGGCAGCCATTTCGAGTGCCAACTGCGCACCGGCATCCCCGGCAGCAGCAGCGTCCTCCACAGCACGCATGTCCGAGTGACCCGCAATCGCCTTCAGCCCGGACTGCTTGTTCATCAGATCGTCCAGGTGCTGGGCGGTCATCTCCGGGTCCCGGCGGAGCATGGCGGTGATGATGGACGGATCAAAATCGCCCGTTCGGGTTCCCATGACCAGGCCGGCCAGGGGTGTGAATCCCATGGAGGTGTCATAGGACTCGCCGTTCTTGATGGCGGTCACGGAAGCACCGTTGCCCAGGTGGGCCACCACGGCGTTGAAGTCATCGCGGGCAACACCCAGGTGTTCGGCGGCCAGGCCGGTCACAAAATCGTGCGAAGTCCCGTGGAAGCCGTAACGGCGTACGCCGTACTCCTCGTACAACTCATTCGGCAGGGCGTAGCGCCATGCGTGTTCCGGCATGGACCGGTGGAAGGCCGTGTCAAAAATACAGACCTGGGGCATGTCCGGCCACTTCTTCTGAATGGCGCGCAACCCCAGTGCGTGAGCCGGGTTGTGCAGGGGTGCCAGCGGGGAGAGGCGTTCCACGGCACGGATGATCTCGTTGTCCACCAGAACTGGCTGGGAGAAGCGCTCGCCACCGTGGACCACGCGGTGACCTGCGGCATCGATGGTGCGATCCCCCAGTTCTTCTTCCAGGCGCTCGGCCAGGATGTCCAAGGCCTGGGTGTGATCCTGAATCTCGGACGTCCCGATGTTCTCGATCAGGCCCTTGGTGACCACCGTGCCGCCGTCGGTGTCGGCTTGGCCCGGTTCCGGCATCTCCCGGACCTGGTACTTGATGGAGGACGAGCCGCAGTTGACGACCAAAATCAGCATGGGTGACTACTTCCTGCGCGCCTGATCGGCCCGCTGTGTGGAGCGGAGTTGCCTCCATTGTGTCAGTCAGATCCGCGCTGGCCCCAGGCGTACGGCGGGGTTGACCTCTGTTGTTTGGAGGCGTTCGCCACGTGTTGATCGGAAGTGTTCGCCACGTGTGATGAACCGGCGGTTATCCACAGGGGCTGCCGGAACACGGTGCTCCGGTGGCAGGGTCGATCCATGGACTCGGGCATCTACTCGCTGGCGGACCTGCGTGAACGTGGATTGGACAGGCAGCGCCTGAATGCCCTCCTTGAAGGTGGCTCACTCACGCGGTTGCGCAAAGGTTGGTATGCCACGGCTCGGGCAGCGGCGCCCGTGGCCAGGGCCGTGGCGTTGGGCGGGACCCTGGGTTGCCTCAGCGGTTGTGAACAGCACGGAATCTGGACACCGAATCGGCAGCTGCACGTCATGCTCAATCCGGGAGTTCCCCGGCCTGCCGTAGCTGGGGTCCAACTCCATCGGCTGACCCGGGCCACGCATGCACCGCTGGCGCCCGTCATGGACGGTTTGCGGGAGGCCATCGCGCGCCACGATGTGGAGACCGGCCTGATCGTGACGGAATCTGCCGTGAACCTGGGGCTGATCGGAGAACCAGCGGCCAGGGACCTGCTGGGTTCGGCCCCTGCAGCCAAACGGGCATCCTTGACGCACTTCATGCTGGGCGCGGGATCCGGAAGCGAGACCCGGGTGAGACTCTTCCTGCAACAGCGTCGGTTCACGGTGAGACCACAGGTCTTCATCCCTGGCGTGGGGCGCGTTGACCTTCTGGTGGGTGAGTCCCTGATCATCGAGTGCGACAGCGAACAACACCACGCAGCGGGGGCACGCTACCGCATGGACCGAGTGCGCGATCTGGCCTCCGGGGACTTGGCTACACCACCATGAGGCTGAGCTACGACCAGATTTGGTACCACTGGGAGCAGGCTCAGCGCAGCGTGCTTGCCGAATTGGCCACGGGAAGACACCGCCGGGCACCCGTTCCCCGGGTTTAGTGCACCAACCTTATGTATGCGTGGAGACAGGCCTGTCAGGGGTCTGTCTCCACGCATACATAAGGTTGGTGCGGAGGTCACATGGTCTGGGCCTGGATGGCCGTGATGGCCACGGTGTTCACAATGTCCTCCACGGTGCAGCCACGCGAAAGATCGTTGACCGGCTTGCGCAGACCCTGCAGGACGGGGCCCACCGCCACTGCGCCGGCCGACTGCTGCACGGCCTTGTACGTGTTGTTACCGGTGTTGAGATCCGGGAACACGAACACCGTGGCCTGTCCTGCCACCGATGACTCCGGCAGCTTGGACTTGGCGATGGAGGCATCCACGGCTGCGTCGTACTGGATGGGTCCTTCGACGGCAAAGTCCGGGCTGGTGGCCTTGACGATCTCCGTGGCTTCGCGCACGCGTTCCACGTCCTCGCCGGAACCGGAACCGCCGGTCGAGTAGGACAGCATGGCAACGCGCGGATCCACGCCAAAGGCTCTGGCGGTGGCAGCTGAAGCCACCGCAATGTCTGCCAGCTGCTCCGCGTTCGGGTTGGGGTTCACGGCGCAGTCGCCGTAGACCAGCACCCGGTCCTCCAGGCACATGAAGAACACGGAGGAGACGATCTTCACGCCCTCGGCAGTCTTCACGAACTCCAGGGCAGGGCGGATGGTGTTGGCCGTGGTGTGGGCAGCACCGGAGACCATGCCGTCCACATCTCCCAGCTGAACCATCATGGTGCCGAAGTAGGAACCGTCCCGCATCCGGTCCACGGCTACGTCCTTGGTCACGCCCTTGTGCTTGCGGTACTCCACGTAGGCATCGGCGTAACGGTCAATGAGTTCGGCGTCATTGCGGTAGTCCACAAGGTCCAGGCCGTCATCCTCGAAGTTCAGGTTGATGCCCTGGGAGTCGCAGATCCGGCGCACCTCCTCCGGGCTGCCCAGGATGGTGAGATCGCAGAAGTTCCGGCGGTGGATGATTTCTGCCGCGCGCAGCACACGGGGGTCATCGCCTTCTGGAAGAACAATGTTCTTGCGGTCCGAGCGGGCTGCTTCCACCAGGTCGTGCAGGAACCGCAACGGGGTGCGGCGCACCGGGCGTTCCAGGTCCAGGCGGGACACCAGTTCGTCAACGTCGATCCGACGGGACCACTCACCCAGGGCTGCGGCGGCCTTACGGGGGCTGCGGTTGCTCAGGCGACCGCGGGTACGTGCCACGCGCTTGGCCGCCTTGTAGGTGTCCTGCTCCGTGGTCAGGACGGGGAAGGGCGCGGTCTGGATGAACGACTGAACCAGCTCACCGGGAAGCAGGCCACCGGTCAGCAACATGCCGGCCGGGGTGGGGCGTTCGGGGGAGAGTGCCGAGGCCAGGCAGGACATCAGAACATCCGAGCGGTCTCCCGGGACGATCACCAGTTCGCCTTCAACCAGCTGATCCAGGAAGTGCTCCACGGTCATGGCCGCGATCTTCACACCCTGGATGTCACGGTCCAGGGGCACTGCTGCCAGGTCGGTTCCGAACCCGGCCTCATCCACCAGTTCCTCAATCGTGGGGCTGGACACCGCGGGAAGTTCCGGGATCACGTAGACGGGCAGGTGGTGCTGGCCGCGCGGAGCCTTCTGCGTGACTTCATCCACCCACTCCACGGGGCAGCGGTTGACCATGATGGCAAAGATGTCGCACTTGGCTTCCCGCAACTCAGTCCGGGAAACCTCCACGGCGTTGAGCAACTGCTGGGGGTCCTCCGTCTGATTGCCGCCGATCACGGCCAGCACGGAGCACCCCATGTTGTTGGCCAACCGCGCGTTGAGATCGAACTCTGCAATGGCGGCGTTGTGGGCGATCATGTCCGTGCCGTCCACCACGATCACATCGCAATGGGTGGCCATTTCCGTGTAGATGGCCACGGCCTGGGAGTCCAGGTCGTCGTAGTTGCCCGTGGCCAGGATCTCCCGGGTCTGCTCCAGGGAAACGGCGCCCCGGCAGCGCTCCGGCGGGAGTTCAAAGGTCTCCGCCATGAGCTGCAGAAGGGGGTCCTCCTGTGGGGTGGTTCCCATATGGACCGGGCGGAAGAAGCCCACGCGGTCAGAGTTCTTGAACAGGGTGTCCATCAGTCCCAGTGCCACCAGAGACTTGCCGGACAGCGGTGTCATGGCGCTGAGATAAATGCCGTCGGTCACGCGAGTGCTCCTCTTCCGCGGGCGGGTTCGGGTCCGCCGAACAGCCTATCCGCCACATCACATGCGCCGCTGCGAGTTGCCCTGCGTTCCGAGCCCCCTCCCCTCACCCAATCCCCAGTGGGAGGATGGAGGCATGATCGTTGCTTTTTCCGTTTCACCCATGGGTGGCCACAACCCGGATGCCTCCGTGCACGACGCCGTTGCCGCCGCCGTCCAGATCGTCCGGGACTCCGGTTTGCCGCACCGCACGGATTCCATGTTCACCTCCATTGAGGGGGAGTGGGATGAGGTCATGGACGTGGTCAAACGTGCCACGGAGGCGGTGGGGCGGTTTGGTCCGCGCGTCTCCCTGGTTCTCAAAGCAGACATCCGCCCTGGTCACACTGGGGAAATGACCGGCAAGATCGAGCGCCTGGAAGCAGCCATGGAGCGCCAGGCTCTGGAGGGGCAACCGAGCCCGGGGGCCATCGAAGGGTGAACGTGACCATTCGCCGCGGCACACCTGAGGACGCCGCGGCACTCACTGCTGTGCGCTTTGCCTGCCAGGCGGAGACCTACGGGCCGCTCTACGGGCCGGAATTCGTGGCTTCAATCCAGGCCGGTACCGGCACCGCTGAGGAAGATTTGCAGCACCTGAGCACCGTCGGCACCACTGTGCAGGTGGCTCAGGACGACGACGCCGCCCTGCTCGGCTTTGCGATTGCCGCCGACGGGCCCATGGACTGGGAGGCGGATGTGGCTCCCGATGTGATTGCCGCCCGCCAGTTGGTCAGTCTCTACACGCGCACCAGTACCCACGGGACGGGGCTCGGGCAACGCCTGCTCACGGCCGTACTGGCAGATCACGACCCCGCCGAACCCGTGTATCTGTGGATCATGGCCGGCAATGACCGCGCCCACGCGTTCTACGCCAAACACGGTTTCACCCAGGTGGACCACCCGCCGTTTCCCGCCGAACACGCCTGGTCCGGGCAGTTCACCTACCCCATGCTGCGCCCGGGGCAGGCCGGCTGATGGGACGCAAACGTCAACGCACCCAACCCGAGCAGCCCGCGGAGAGCAACGGTCCGCACGCCGGGACCTGGGAGATCCAGACCGGCACGGTGGAGCTGGTCCCGGATGACCTGACACCCGGTGCTTGGACCGTGATGGTCAACGGTGTGCCGTCCTCCCACGTGGACCCGGCCCGCCCCGGTGATCTTGATTTCGAGTACATGCGCTGGATGGCTGCCGTGCTGCGCACCCACGTTCCCGCCCACCTGGATCCGCACAAACTCAGGGTCCTCCACCTGGGTGGGGGTGCATGTTCCATGGCCAGGTGGGTGGCACACGAATGGCCGGAGGCCCGCCAGGTGGTGGTGGAGCTGGATGCCCGCCTGGTGGATTTGGTCCGCGGTTGGTTCAACCTTCCCCGCGCACCCTTGCTGCGCATTCGAGCCGGTGAAGCCAGGGCGGTGACCGAGTCCCTGACGGAATCCACCCGGGATGTCATCATCCGCGACGTCTTTGCCGGTGCCGTCACACCGCCCTCCCTGACCACGGTGGAGTTCACCCGCGCGGTGGACCGTGTGCTGGACCCAGCCGGGATCTACCTGCTCAACGTGGGGGATGATCCCCAACTCAACGGGGTCCGCCAGGAAATCGCCGGCCTCAAGGCAGTTTTTGAGCACGTGACGGCGGTGGCTGATCCCGCCATGTTCAAAGGACGACGACGCGGCAACGTGGTCCTGGCCGCATCGCATCGCCCGCTGCCTGAATCCGGGACGGCAGAAGCGGCCACCATGACGCGCTCGCTGTTGGTGGACCCGGTACCGGCCCAGTACAAGGATCAGCGCTGGACAGCCACCTTTGCCGCAACGGTCCAGCCAAGGAGGGATCCGGCGTCGTCGTCGTGAAAAGGCGTTTGACAGGCAAATGACCGCTGGGAGGCGATCCCAGCGGTCATTTGCCTGTCAAACAGTGACGGTACCTTTCCGGCGGCTGATGAGCACCACAACAACCAGCGGCAGGACGTTCACAGCAATGGTGAACAGTGCGTTGCCCCAGGTGATCTGGGTGGCGTTCTGGGTGAGCAGGTTGGTGTTGTCCACCTGAATGGTGGGGGTGCCCAGGCTGTAGAGGTTGTTGATCAGGTGCAGGGCCAACGGCGCCTCAAGGCCACCGGTCAGGTAACCCGCGGCGGCGAACACCAGGCCGAAGGCCAGGAAAGCCGCCAGACCCGCGGCGTTGCCGGGGCGGTGCACCACGGCGAACAGGGCGGCGCTCACCAGAGCTGCAGTCACCAACCGGAGGCGCCATGCGGGCAGCAGCGCTGAGACCGATTGTTGAACGGCACCGCGGAAGGCCAGCTCCTCGCCGGTGACCTGGAACGGGATCACGGCAAAGACCACCAGGGTGGCCAGGATCCAGGCAGTGCGCTGAATGCCATGCACGTTGCCGATCAGGAACAGCGCCATGATCGGCACACAGGCCAGGGCGTAGAGACCGAACAGGCGCCACCGGAAGCTACCGGTCACGGACACGAGCCTGCCGGGGGTCAGGCGCAGCAGCACGCAGACAATGACCGTCAGGGTGACACCGGCCAGGAACAGGCCCGATGCTGCGGTGACCAGGGAGGCGAGGTCACCGGGCAGCACCGTGCCCAGCGGCGGTTGCAGCGTGAGGGTCACCAGGCTCAACACGATCAGTGCTGCAAACCCACCCAGCACCAGGCCCACCAGCGGACGCCACGGGGAGCGCCGCGGGTGGACGGCCTGTTCGGCAAAGTGGAGAACCGAGCCCGGGGGGATGACTTGGTTCGGGTTCATCAGCCGGCCCAGCCCTCAATCACGCCGGTGCTGAAGAAGACCACAAAAGCGATGGCCACAACCCACATCAACGGGTGGATCTCCTTGATACGGCCCTGGACCACGCGGATGAACACGTAGGAGATGAACCCGGCGCCGATGCCGTCGGCAATCGAGTAGGTGAACGGCATGACCACAAAGGTCAGGAATGCCGGGACGGCAATGCCCCAGTCCTCCCAGTCGATCCGCACCACGTTCTTGGCCATGAGGAAGCCGACCACCACCATGGCGGGTGCCACGGCCTCGAACGGAACCACCTCAACCAGGGGGGTGATGAAGGTGGCCAGCAGGAACAGCGCACCGGTGACCACGTTGGCCAGGCCGGTCCGAGCACCCTCGGCAATGCCCGTGGAGGATTCCACGTAAATCTGGTTGGAGGACACCGAGCCAGCGCCACCGGCCACCGCGCCAAAGGCATCCACCATCAGCACACGGTCAACGTTTTCGATCTTGCCGTCCTTGACCAGGCCCGCCTGATCGGAGAGGCCAACCATGGTGCCCATGGCGTCGAAGAAGATGGACAACAGGATGGTGAAGATCAACAGTGCTGCGGTGAAGGAGCTCAGCTGAGTGATGGCATCCAGCGGTGCGGCCTCACCCAGCAGGGAGAGGTTGGGGAAGGACAGCAACGCGGTGGGGTTCTGCGGCACCACCAGGGACCAGCCGGTGGGGCTCTCCACAGAGGAACCGGAAGGCACCACAGCCTCCAGGATGTGGGCCAGTACGGTGCCGGAAACCACGGCAATCAGAATCGCGCCCTTGATCTGGCGCACCATCAGGGCAACCGTCAGCAGCAGGGTCAGCACGAACACCAGGGTGGGCCACCCCACCAGGTGGCCACCCACGCCCAGGCTCACAGGCACCGTGGTGTTGGCCTCATCCGGTATGCGGCGCACGAATCCGGCGTTCACAAACCCGATCAGGGCAATGAACAGGCCGATTCCCACCACAATCGCGGTTTTCAACGACGACGGCACCGCGTTGAACACGGCCGTCCGGAAACCGGTGAGAACCAACACGAACATGATCAGACCGGCCCAGATGACCAGGCCCATGATCTGCGGCCACGTCAGCTCCGGGTGGGTGGCAATGGTGACTGCCAGGAACGCGTTCACGCCCAGACCGGTGGCCAGAGCAAACGGTGCCTTGGCGATCACGCCCATCAGGATGGTCAGAACACCGGCAATCAGGGCGGTCATGGCCGCAACGCGGTCGACACCCAAAGTGTTGCCGGCACCATCAGGGCCCAGCCCCAGGACCAGCGGGTTGAGCACCACGATGTAGCTCATGGCAATGAACGTGGCGATGCCGCCGCGGACCTCCCGGCCCATGTTGGAACCACGTTCAGTGATCAGAAAGTAACGGTCCAGGAATCCACGCCCTTGAGGGGCAGCGGGCTTCGCGGTGGACTCGGGAGCGGTATGGGACACGGTGCGGCTCCGGTGGCTGTGCGAGCGGTGAGGGTGAACTTGAAAGATCTTACGCTCACAGCGTTATCGAAAAGTGACCTCCGTGTTCCGGATCACGGACTCTGGAAAAGGCTGTGCCCAGGCCGCCAGGAGCCCTACCGTGAGGAGGGTGGGATGAAGGGCCGGGGTGGCGCGTCGTCGTTCGGGCCTGGACAGAGCTGGTACTGATGCATGAAGTCACGGAGGGAAATCTCATGGGAGCACCGCGGACGCAACGTTTGATGGGCACCAACACCTGGCTGACAGACATGGACGGTGTGCTGGTCCGGGAGGAGGCCATGATTCCCGGTGCGGCTCGACTGCTTCAGCTGTGGCGTGAACGTGGCCAGCGCTTTCTGGTGCTGACCAACAACTCGATGTACACCCCACGCGACCTGTCCGCCCGCCTTGCACGTTCCGGGCTTCAGGTGCGCGAAAGTGAGTTGTGGACCTCCGCCCTGGCCACGGCGGAATTCCTGCGAGACCAATCCGCAGGTCACCGTGCGTACGTGATCGGTGAGGCCGGATTGACGACGGCGATGCACGAAGCCGGCTTTGTGCTCACGGACACCGACTGCGACTACGTGGTGTTGGGTGAAACCCGGACGTATTCGTTCGAGGCCATCACCAAGGCCATCCGGTTGATTGACGGCGGTGCGCGTTTCATTGCCACCAACCCGGACACCACGGGACCGTCTCCGGAGGGTCCACTGCCGGCAACGGGCGCGGTGGCAGCCATGATTTCCGCAGCCACCAAAACTGCCAAGCAGCCGTATGTTGTGGGCAAACCCAACCCCATGATGTTTCGCTCGGCACTGAACCGGATCGGTGCCCATTCGGAAACCACGGCCATGTTGGGCGACCGCATGGACACGGACATCATTGCCGGAATGGAGGCAGGCCTCTCTACGCTGCTGGTGCTGAGCGGTGTGACCAAACGGGAGCAGGTGGAGCAGTTCCCGTTCCGGCCCACCGCTGTCATGGAGTCCGTTCAAGATCTGGTGAACCTGCTGGACCAACCCGGACCGGACGGTTCAATGGACGGGTGACGGCGTGAGCTGTTGGGGCCTGTGAGAAGTCATCCGTTGGGATGACACAGGCCTGCCAGGATGGGCCTTGCGGCTGATGTGGCTGGGACAAGGGGATTCGTAATCTGAATCCATGGTTGTCACCTCAATAGTTCTGGCCCTGTTGGCCGCCGTCGGCTTGGCTGTTGGTGCCCACCTGCAGCATCACGCTGTCCGTGCGGCATCTGCGCAGCCCTTGCAGAACCGCGCGCCGTTGGTGCTGCGTCCGTTGTGGCTGCTGGGACTGGGGCTGCTGGCGCTGGAAACCGTGGTCAACATTGCGGCACTGAGTTTGGGGCCGGTGGCGCTGGTCCAGCCCATCGGTGCGGTGTCCCTGGTGGTGGCGGTCATGATCAGTGTGAATGTTCTGCGGCTCAAGGTCTCGCGGCAGTTGGTGGCAAGCATGGCATTGACCTTGGTGGGCGTTGCAGGATTTGTGGGAATCTCTGCGGCTCATGCCCAGACCGGGCCACTGATCCCGGGGACAGTCACCTGGCTCAACGGCCTGCTGATTCTCTTCAGCCTGGTGGGGGCCGTACTGGCGGCAACCCGCGCCAGTCACCTGGCCCTGGTGGCCGTGGCAGGACTGGCGTTCGGAACCGTGGCGGCATCTGCCCATGTGGCGACCACCTCGGTTGCCCGGGTGATGAGCAGTGGCGGTGGCTGGGCGGGAGCCCTTGAACTTCTCACGCACGGCATGTTGATCACCGTGGTGGGGATGGCGCTGGCCTCCGCAGTGGGCATGTGGGTGGTGCAGGTGGCCTACTCATCAGGGCCTCCGGAAACGGTGTTGGCCGGGCTGACCATGGTGGACCCCATGATGGCGGTGTTCATTGGTGCAGTGGTGCTGCGCGAGTATGCCGACTTGGGGGCTGCGGCGCTGGTGGGATTGATGTTGACGGGCGCTGCCGCCGTGGCGGGGGTGGTCCTGTTGGCCCGCTTCCACCCGGATGTCCGGGGCCAGATGGTGGCGCACAGCCCTGAAGAAGATGAATACCTCTGCACTGTCAGGGATGAGAGGTACCCTCATACTGTCCTCACCACCCCTCAGTCTCACCAGGATCTCCATGTACGACGAATTTGGGCGACCAGCTCCGCAATCCAACGCCCCGGAAGTTACGAAAGAGTCTGTCCTTAGCTATTTTGGGCAGGGCAGAAAATCAAAGCAGATCGATGCTATGGCCGAAGAAATTGTTCTGCTTAACTCTAAGCTTAACAGCGCACAGCAAGCGGCCGATCAGTACAAGCGATACCTGGACCATCACGGTGGCATGGAAGTTTGGGATCGTGACGAGATCTTGGGTCGGCAGCAGAAGCAAATCGCCGAAGCCCAGGCTGAGGTTGCTAAATCTGAAAATCGAGCTCACCAGATTTTAGAAGGTGCTAGGTCGGAGGCGTCCTCCATTGTTCGCGCGGCAAGAGAAGAAGTGGCCAACAGTGAGCAAGAGCTTGACGTGCGCCTCAAGGCGCGTGAACATGAAGCCAATGTGAAGGTCCAATCCCTGCGGGGCGAGATGGCCGACCTCAAGAAGGAACTGCCGGTTGTTAGGGCTGATGTCGCGCTCAGCTCGAGTGCCCTGGAAGATTTTACGCACCCAGCAGACTCATACATTGATCTCCAGGGTGACCTCCGTGAATTGCGGCAGGAGATGAAGTCGTGGATTACGGAAGACGTGGCGATATCTTCTTCTGAAGACTTGCCCTCAACGCCAGTCAAGGTGCGGTCGTTTCTCAAGCGCGTGCGTAAACTGGCGTTACGGGCATACAATGGTGAAGCGCAAGGGATTATTAAAGCCTCTACCCCTGCAAACGTTGAGAACAGTTTGAAAAAGCTCTATCGTTCTGCGGATGCAATTCAAAATTTGACTACTGAAATTAATCTGTCGATTGATTCTGAGTACCAGAAGCTCAAAGCAAGAGAGTTGGAGCTTGCAATTAAGGCGGAGTCGAAGAGAAAACTAGCGCGGGAAGCTGAGCGTGAACACAGGGCCGAGCTCAAAGAGCAGGCTCGCATCGACGCCGAGCTCGAGGCGCAACGGGCAAGGCTGCAGAAGGAAAAGGCTCATTATGAGTCAATCTTGCTGCGAGTCGAGGAATTGGGCAATGAAGAACGGGCGTTGGAAATTCGACACCAGCTAACCGAAATTGAGTCCGGTATTGCCGACGTGGAGTATCGACAGGCAAATCAGCGAGCCGGTTACGTATACGTTATTTCCAATATTGGTTCATTCGGTGAGCGGATGGTCAAGATCGGGTTGACTCGCCGCCTGGATCCCATGGACCGCGTGCGTGAACTAGGCGACGCCTCTGTGCCCTTTGGTTTCGATGTCCACACACTCTTCTTCTCGGAGGATGCGGTCACGGTTGAGGCAGAGTTGCACCGAAAGTTTGCCCGTGAACGGGTCAACCGCATTAATAATCGCCGTGAATTCTTCTACGCGACTCCTCACGAAGTTCGTGAGGCTCTAGCCGACATTCAGGGCGATCTCCTGGAATTCGTGGAAACTCCTGCGGCAGAGCAGTTCAAAGCCAGTCAAGAGATAGTGCAGCATGAGTTGGACGAACTGAACGGCTAGACGGCAAAGCTTAGATCGAAGGGCTCACTCCACTCACACGGACATGAGCGTTCCGTCCAGGTAGAACCACACGCCGTCGTGGCGACGGAAGCGGGAGTTCTCCCGTTGGGTTCCCCGGGGTGCCTGGGTGCCGGGCATGGGCTTGTAGTGCGCGGTGAAGTCCACGGTGCCCCAGTCCTCGAACGGGCCGCCGCCGGTGGTCTGGTTGATGTCCAGGCGGTACCAGCGCAGATCCGGGTCAAGGTCCATGGACAACGGGCGGGTGGCGGGGTCCCAGGTGCGCAGGAGGTAGGCGTCGTCGCCCACAGCAAAGGCGGAAAAGCGCGAGCGCATGAGGGTCTCTGCCGTGGGTGCCGGTTTGCCGTGGTGGAACGGGCGGCAGCAGTTGCCGTAGGTGTCCCCCGAGCCGCATGGGCAGCGGGTGTCAGCGTCCATTGCTGCACCTCCCTATGCGGTGGTTGAGGACGTGGAGTTGGTGGTGGAGACAGTCATAGCGATGGGTACTGTTCCACATCTGTCCCTCAATGTGCTGTGAGACAGCTGACGGTGAAAGCAAGCTCACTGACCTGTGGCCTCCCATCGGTCACCGGTGAATCGGACCAGGCCCTGCTGTTCAAAGGCTTCCAGCCATCCGGTCATGGGCCACCACCCCCACCGGATGTGGAACAGGTGGGCGTTGGTCAGGATTTCTGTCAGGTGTTCCACGGGAGGTGAGGACACCGCGTGCCACTGGTGATAGGCGTGGGCACCACCCACCCAGGTCAGGGCCGTCCCGCGGTCATGCAGGTTCATGGCAAAGTCCGTGTCCTCACACCCATATCCGGTGAACGCCTCACAGAATCCTCCAAAGGCGCAGCGGGTCTGTTCCCACAGGTTTGTGGTCATGGCAAAGGACAGGGACCAGAACAGTGTGTACTCGTCCTGCGTGGCTGTTTGCAGCTGCCCCGGCGGGGGAGCGGGGCGGGCCGGATGTGGGGCGGTGTGCTCCACAACATGCTCCAGGGCGCTGGGCTCACCCAGGGAGGCAGGCTCAGGCAGCCAGGTGTCCTGGGGCAGATAGGTCACCGGACCGCACAGCACAGAGGGAGCATTCTGTGCTGCGGCGGCACGCTGGTAGAAGCGCACCAGATCGGGTCCCGGGATGCAGTCCGCATCCAAGAAGATCAGCAGCTCAGCACCTGCCGCCACGGCTGCATCCCCGCCGGCATTGCGCGCGGCGGCCAGATTCACCGGCCTGGGGCCTGTGCTGTCCACGGCTGAGGTGTGTTCCAGAGAAAACGGCTGCTCACCGATCATCACGGTGTGGTGGG
>NZ_JROX01000407.1:0-639 GCF_000800955.1 Kocuria sp. ZOR0020 | reverse complement strand
AAATCATCCAGTTAAGCACGCGCGTAGCCATTAAACTAGACTTACCTGATCCACGGCCTAAATTAAGAAAAATCTCATTAATTAGGTTGACTTGAACACCTTTTTCATCAACCATATCATAGCCTAACATTAACTCATACCACCATTTTTGTGTTGGAAGTAGCTCAATTTTCATCAGGTTACCAGTAGTCAGGTAGAAGTTGTCTTCTATCCATTCAATAGCTTGCGTAACACGGTCATAGCGATAAATATATTTGTTATGAATACGTATTTGCTTCTGAATAGTCTTGCGAATGTACTTATTAATAATAATGCCGTTTTCTTTGTTGTATTCCAACATTTTATTTAAATAATACATTCATTCCCTTTCTATTCAAATACTGATTGCAAATATTCATCTGAATATGGACACCAACCTTCGTCATCAGTCATTTCTTTTTTAAGTTGTTTCCAGTTTGAAAACTGACCAATAATAGAATCGTTGTCTCCACACGTCTCACAATAATCTTCAACTTCTTCTAATTCTTTTTCTGAAGTATTTTCTGACATCAGATAAAGTCCTCCGCCCAAATGGTCTTCAACTACCCAATATTTTTTCATTCAAACCCCTCTGGGACTTTGATTTCTGGCGTTTTATAC
>NZ_JROX01000406.1:0-646 GCF_000800955.1 Kocuria sp. ZOR0020 | reverse complement strand
ACTTTTCCCCTAGCTCATTTTTAAAAGAGTTTAAATATCCTTTTTTATTGTTCATCAATTTAACGTTGTATTTTTTCATTTGTTCTCCTTTGTTTCTATAAGACTATGATATCAAAAAAAGTTTATACCGTCAAGCATAAACTCTTTTAACTTTCATTCTTCTACTTTCTTTTTGAAGTATTCTAGATGTTTAGCTACTTCATGTTTATCAATTTCTTCTTGTGTCCATTTATAATCTTTATCGTCAGGCAACCTATCAAAATACTGTATTCCATTAACTTTCGATAAAGATGTATAGTTAAACACGGATGACTTAGGCTCTGGAATACAGATATAAAATAACTCATCTTCTTCTACTTCCCATTTGTCACGGTTCAACAATAACCATAAGTGAACTACTTTAGTATACCCACTTAAGCCAAATACTTCTAAAATATTATCATACTTCTTTGTATCGCCAACTTCTACTTCTTCATACAATTTGTCGAAAATTTTTCTGCCAAAACGTTTGCTATATATTGTATCATCAGTATCTAATGTTTGATGTTTTTCTAGCCATTCGTTCAACTCTTTAGAGATAATAATTTTTTTGTCATTTTATTCGCCTTTCCATTGTTTGAAATCATCAGCTATATCTTGTGCAAAG
>NZ_JROX01000405.1:0-2223 GCF_000800955.1 Kocuria sp. ZOR0020 | reverse complement strand
CACCGCCGCGCCGTCAGCTTCTACACCCTCATCTGCGAAGAGCCCGGAATGCTCAACGGCAAGCTCTCTGCGTTGCGTTGGGTACTTGGCAGCGAATGGGACTTCTTGGACACGTAGCTCACGGCCGAAGCCCGTGGCTCGCTATCAGGTCGGGGCGCTGGGACAGCAGCGTTTCGAGCCGGCTGTCCGGCCAGAGTTCTATAAAGGGCAGCTTTCCGTCAGCGTTGTGCTTTTCCGCTACGGCCACCGCGTCCGTCGTGAATCGTCCACTCGTTGCAATAACGAGCGCACGAACAGGCGGTGGTTCCCAAAGAGAAAGCGCCGCGAGCGTGCCCGTGATGTCGGCGGGGCCGACAGACTTGGTAGTCCAGTGCTTGGCCTGGACTATGACCCGTTCGGTTCGAGTCGTTCCGCCGTCGTCTCGGATGACGCGCTCCGCCGAGAGGTCCCGTCCTCGATCCGGCGCGCGAGTCTTCATCAGCCACTCAACGTTCTGATAGCGCGGGAACGCCCGTAGGAGATCGAAGAGCAGTCGCTCGAATCCGTCGTCATCGAGAGCGGACCACGACAAGCCGGTACTCGCCGCTCCGGCTGGCCTCGCAGAGGCGGCTACACCGAGGTCGATCCCGGGGACCGGGAGCGGGTCAGACTCCGCCAGACTCGCTGCCTCGATGTCCGCACGAACCGAAGGCCAATCCATCTCAACGATGTCATGCCAGTCGTGACCCTGCCCGAAGTGCATGTGACGGTTAAGGTCGGTCCACCGTCCGCCGCGCTCAGTGGTGTCTCCGAGCAGTCGTTCGATCTCGCTAATAGCGTCTTCGATTGGCGCCGTCGTAGGGTCGTCAAGTCGATCGGTTGAATCGCGCGGTACCGACTCCACTATCCGTGGAAGGGCCTCGTTGATGGTCGAGGTGAGGTCGTTCAGCCGCTCGTGGATCGCTCTACGCCGGGCTCGTGCCAGCCGGAATCGGTACTCGTCAAGCTGGGTGCCTGGTTCCTCCAACTGATTCATGAGCGCAAAGGGCGGCTCCCCGATGTCGGCGTAGTCGATGAATGCCTGACCGGCAGCATCCGCGTCGGGGAGTTCTTCGGTCACCGTCCGCCCGTCGATTGGCGGCAACCCGGACAGCAGCGCGCTCCATGCCCTCCGTAGGTCCTCATACTCTCGGCTTGATCCGCGACTTGGGCCGGAGGGAAGCATCGGTTGGGCTCGCTCCCAGACTGCTTCGAGCTTGGCGAGGTTCGCCGCAGAGCGATCCATCACCTGGAGCAACTCGTCAAGATTCACCGCTCAAGTCTCCCATCCATCTCCCGCAGGGTCCTTCTCGTGCGCCGGCGCCTACCTCCCTGTCGTGACGGTTTCGATGCGGGTGGTGAGCGCGGGCGACGGGTATAGGTACCTGTTGAGGTCCATCGCCGCAGGGGACGGCGACCGCTCGCTGTCCACGCCGCTGACCCGCTACTACGCGGAGGCGGGGACGCCGCCGGGCTTCTGGATGGGCTCGGGGCTGGGTCGTCTCGGGTACGGCGAGCTGGTCGAGGGAGCGCAGGTCTCAGAAGCTCAGCTCGCGCTGTTGGTCGGGATGGGCCATGACCCGATCACGGGCGAGCCTCTGGGCCGCGCCTACCAGCAGTTCGCGTCGATTACTGAGCGGATCAAGCAGCGCGTGGACGCCCTCGACGCCGAGTTGGGGCCGGCGACTCGAGCGCAGGAAGTGGCCACGATCGAGGCGGAGGAAGCCGAGCGCGGCGCTCGCCGCGCCGTAGCGGGCTACGACTTCACGTTCAGCGTGCCGAAGTCGGTCTCCACGATCTGGGCGGTTACAGACGCCGGCACCCAAGCCCTGATCGCAGACGCCCATCATGCGGTGGTTGCAGAGCTGGTTGCGTTCCTCGAACGCGAGGTTGCCGCAACCCGCGTCGGTGCAACCGGCCCGGACGGCGCGGTTGCGCACGTCGATGTCGCAGGCGTCGTGGCCGCGGCGTTCGATCACTACGACAGCCGCGCCGGCGACCCGCAGTTGCACACCCACGTCATCATCAGCAACAAGGTCCTGACTGTGCAGGACGGGCGTTGGCGGACCCTCGCGGGCCGCCCCATGCACGCGGTGGTCGTCGCGGTCTCCGAGCTCTACAACGCCGCTCTGGCCGATCAGCTCACCCGCGTCCTCGGCGTGGAGTGGGAAGCGCGCGAGCGAGGCAGGGATCGAAACCCGGCCT
>NZ_JROX01000404.1:0-1035 GCF_000800955.1 Kocuria sp. ZOR0020 | reverse complement strand
CGATCTCAACGTGTCTGCACGATGGCACCGCCGCGTCCGAAGGCGATCTGGTCATCACCCGCCAGAACGACCGCCGGCTCCGCAACGGCAATACCTGGGTCCGCAACGGTGCCCGCTGGATCATCACCAACGTCCGCGAGGACGGATCGGTCAACATCCGCCCCGCCGCACGGCGGTTCGGTCGCGGGATCGTTCTGCCCGCCGACTACGTGGCCGAGCACCTGGACCTGGGCTACGTGATCACCGCGCACAGGGCGCAAGGCGTGACCACCGACACCTCGCACGTTGTCGTCACCCCGACGACCACGCGGGAGAACTTCTACGTCTCGATGACCCGCGGCGCGGAAGGCAACTACGCCTACGTCACCGTCGACCGCGACGATCATGAGCACACCGAGCCGCATCCCGGCGACAACCCCAACGTCACTGCCCGCAGTGTCTTGTACGGCGTGCTCCAGCACGTGGGCGCGGAGCTGTCGGCGCACAAGACGATCACCGCCGAGCACGAGCACTGGGGCTCCATCACGCAGCTCGCGGCCGAGTACGAGACCATCGCCCAAGCCGCCCAGCACGACCGCTGGGCCACCCTGCTTACCGCATCCGGACTCACCGACGAGCAGGTCGGCGACGTGTTCGACTCCGACGCCTACGGCGCGCTCTCGGCCGAGTTGCGGCACGCCGACGCCAACCACCACAACCTCGACACCCTGCTCCCACGGCTGATCGGAGCCCGCAGCCTGGGCGATGCCGACGACATCGCCTCCGTCCTCCATGCTCGACTCGCACACGCCACGGATAGACCGGCCGGGTCCGGTCGCACCCGCAAACCTCCCCGGCTCGTCGCCGGACTGATCCCCGACGCCGGCGGGCCGATGGCCGACGAGATGCGCCAAGCGCTGGACGAGCACCGAGACCTCATCGAGCAACGCGCCGACGCCGTGCTCCACAGCGCCCTCACCGACGAGGAGCCGTGGACGGGCAAGCTCGGCGCCCCGCCGAAGGACGACAAGAAGCATGCGGCGTGGTGGCGCGCCG
>NZ_JROX01000045.1:0-7880 GCF_000800955.1 Kocuria sp. ZOR0020 | reverse complement strand
GACACCCCGTTGCTGGTGATCTCAGCATCAGGTGGTGATCTCACGGAAGTGGGCGGGGTTGGGGTAGCCGTGCCGTGTGACTGGGGTGACAGTCGTCGGCAGGCGGTGGCCCGGTAGACTGGGGGCTTTGCGGCGCGCCATACATGACGCAGACGGTCGGCATGGAAGCTGTTGAAACCAGCACCACGCTCACGACGACGCCGCACCCACCACCCAGATGAGCCATCCGGGGTAGTGCAGACAAACCACCACAGACCTGAAACGGACAGTGAGACATGGCTGAGAACAGACAGAACAACAATCGCGGCGGACGCCCCTCATCGGGTGGATCCGGGCGCGGACCGGCCCGCGGCGGCGCCAAGGGCGGATCCGGCCGTCCGGGTGGAAACCGCGGCGCAAGCCAGGGTAGTTCGGGCAAGGGTGGACCCCGCCAGTCAGGCCCCGGCCGTCCTTCACAAGGCCGACCGTCACAGGGACGCCCCGCACAGGGTGGCTCTTTCCAGGGCGGCAAGCCCGGAGGCAACAAACCTGGTGCCAACAACTCCGGTTCCAACAAGCCGGCAGCCGCAGGCAGCAAGCCCCGCCCCGGCCGGGCCGGTGCCGGCAAGCTCGGTGCCAAGGGCAACACCCCGCCCAAGTCTGATGCCCAGCGCCCTTACGCCAACACGGATCGCTACGGCCGGAAGATGCCGGACAAGGTGGCAATCTACGGGCCGCACCGTCGTCGTCGTCCAAAGAACCCGCCGGTGGACCGTCTGGAGGTCCACGACTCGGAGGGCGTGCGTCTGCAGAAGCTGCTGGCCAACGCCGGTGTGGCATCGCGGCGCGTGTGCGAGGAGATGATCACTGAGGGCCGCGTGACCGTTGACGGTGAAGTGGTCACTGAGCTGGGCGTGCGCGTGGACTCCAAGACCGCGGAGATCACCGTGGACGGCCTGCCCATCCAGCTGGATGACAAGCTGGTCTACTACGCCTTCAACAAGCCCGAAGGCGTGGTCTCCACCATGGGGGACCAGGAAGGCCGGCAGTGCATTTCTGACTTCCTGATCCCGCACCGCCACCAGCAGCGGATCTTCCACGTGGGCCGGTTGGACATTGAAACCGAGGGTCTGCTGCTGCTGACCAACGACGGCGAACTCACCAACCGCCTCACCCACCCCTCCTACGAGGTGCCCAAGACCTACCTGGTGCAGGTCCGCGGCCCCATGGAGAAGGGGATCGGCGAGCAGATGAAGTCCGGGATCATGCTGGATGACGGCATGGCCAAGGTGGATTCCTTCCGCCTGGTGGACTCCGTGCCGGGGCACATTCTGGTGGAGGTGATCCTGCACTCGGGCCGCAACCGCATTGTGCGCCGCCTGTTCGATGCCGTGGGTCACCCGGTGGAGCGCCTGGTGCGCACCCAGGTGGGCCCCATCCGCATCGGCAACCAGAAGCAGGGCGTGGTGCGTGACCTCTCCAAGACCGAGGTGGGCCACCTGCTGGCTTCCGTGGGATTGAGTTCCTGAGGTGACGCCTGCGGATCACCAGGTCCCTGCCGTGACGACGGCGCCCGTTGGTTCCGTTCTGATTGTTGGCGCCGGGTTGTTGGGGGCCTCCATCGGATTGGGTCTGCGCAACCTGGGTGTGGAGACGTGGCTGCGTGATGCCTCTCCGACGGCTGAGGCCGTGGGGGAGGACATCGGCGCCGGGTTGAGTGAACGCGCCTGGGACGGGCAGATGCCCGAGCCTCAACTGGTGGTGGTGGCAACCCCGCCTGATGTCACGGTGAGCCTGGTGGCGGCAGCGTTGGAGGAGTTCCCGGGCGCGGTTGTGACTGATGTGGCATCCGTGAAGGGCGCGATTCTGCGCGGGCTGGAGGCCACGGGTGCCGATCTGTCCCGTTATGTGGGTTCGCACCCCATGGCCGGGCGGGAGAAGTCCGGGCCGGTGGCCGCCCGTGGTGAGTTGTTCACCTCCATGCCATGGGTGCTGTGTTCCTCGGAGCAGACCGCGCCGTCCACGCGTCGGCTGGTCAAGGCGCTGGCGGTGGAGCTGGGGGCCACGGTCACGGAGATGTCTGCCGATGAGCATGACACCACCGTGGCCCTGATCTCCCACCTGCCCCAGGTGATGTCCTCCTTGCTGGCTTCCCGCCTGCAGGACACCCCGCTGCATCATTTGGCTTTGTCCGGGCAAGGACTGCGGGACACCACACGGATTGCTGGTTCGGATCCCGGGCTGTGGGTGCAGATCCTGACGGCCAATGCCGCCTCGATCGTCCCGGCCCTGCACGGTGTCCAGGAGGACCTGCAGCGGCTGATTTCCACGCTGGAGGCACCCACTGCGCCGGGCTCGCGCCTGGACGTGGCCCAACTGATTGCCGAAGGCAACGCCGGTCAGGCCCGTATTCCGGGCAAGCACGGCGGGGCGCCCAAGGCATTCGCCCAACTCACGGTTCTGGTGGATGACGTCCCCGGCACCATCGCTCACCTGTTGACGTTCATCGGTGAGATCGGGATCAACCTGGAAGACTTGCGGCTGGATCACTCACCGGGGCAACCGGTGGGTCTGGCGGAGGTCTCCGTGGAGCCCAATCGCAGGGAAGAATTGGTGGAAGCACTCACCACAAACGGATGGAAGGTTGTCCAGTGACGGATCAGGTGCAAGTGCTGGTGGCCATTGACGGGCCCTCGGGCAGCGGGAAGTCCACCGTGGCCAAGGAGATCGCTCGTCGCTTGGACCTGGGCTACCTGGACACTGGTGCCATGTACCGCGCCGTGGCGTGGTGGGCCATGCAGCAGAACGTGGACTGGGCGGACACCCACGCTGTTGTGGCTGCGGCCCAGGATGCCCCGGTGGAGATCTCCACGGACCCGGACCGGCAGTTCGTGAGGGTGGGAGACACCAATGTCACAGAAGCCATCCGGACGCCTGAGGTGACCTCCCACGTGTCCTCCGTGGCCACGGTGCCGGCCGCCCGGGAGGTGTTGGTGGCCCGGCAGCGCGGGATCATTGCGGATTCCGGACGCCGGATGGTGGCCGAGGGCCGGGACATCACCACCGTGGTGGCCCCTGATGCGGAGGTCCGGATCCTGATGGTGGCCTCCGAGGAAGCCCGGATGCAGCGCCGCGGTGCTCAACTGGGTGGCTCCCAGAACGCTGAGGCCCTGCGTGCCCAGGTGGTGGGCCGCGATGCCAAGGACTCCACCGTGGTCAACTTTTCCACCGCAGCTGATGGTGTGATCACCCTGGACAACTCCGATCTGAACCTGGAGCAGTCCGTGCAGGCCGTCATGGACCTGGTCCTGCGCGCCGTGCCGCAGCTGGCCTGAAATACTGCTGGAAACACAGCAAACTTCTAAAAAACTTGTGAGAGGAGAGTGCTCCATGACTGAGAACTCAACCCCCAACCTTGAACCGTGGCAGCACCCGGTGGACCCGTACGTGGAATCGGTGCTGGGAGGCGAGGACGACGACGTCGTAGAGCGCCTGGCCGCCATTGACGACGACGAAGCCGACCAGCGTGCCGATGCCCTCCGTGCCGGGCTTGAAGACTACGAACTGGACGAGGAAGACCTTGCCCTGTTGGACGAGTGGGAGGATGACGCCTTTGGCGGGCTGACCCGCAAGCCCGCTCCCGTGGTGGCTGTGGTGGGACGCCCGAACGTGGGTAAGTCCACGCTGGTCAACCGCGTGATCGGGCGCCGTGAGGCCGTGGTGGAGGACGTTCCGGGCGTGACCCGTGACCGTGTTTCCTACAGTGCCGAGTGGCTGGGCCGCCCGTTCACCATGGTGGACACCGGCGGCTGGGAGTCGGACGCCCGCGGAATCGACAAATCTGTGGCGGAGCAGGCCGAACTGGCCGTGGCGCGCGCTGATGCCGTCCTGCTGGTGCTGGACACCACCGTGGGCGTGACGGCCACGGATGAGGCGATCGTGAAGATGCTGCGCCGCGCCGGGCGCCCCGTGATCCTGGTGGCCAACAAATGCGATTCGCCGGCCCTTGAGCTGCAGGCCACCGAGTTGTGGTCCTTGGGTATGGGGGAGCCGTACCCGGTCTCCGCGCTGCACGGCAAGGGTGCCGCTGACCTGCTGGATGCACTCTTTGAGGTACTGCCGGAATTCTCCCAGGTGGCGGAGCCCGAGGTGCTGGGCGGTCCGCGTCGTGTGGCACTGATCGGCCGGCCGAACGTGGGCAAGTCCTCCCTGCTGAACAAGCTGGCAGGTGCCGAACGTGTGGTGGTCAACGATCTTGCCGGAACCACCCGTGACCCCGTGGATGAAATGGTGGAGCTCGGTGGGCGCCCCTGGCGTTTTGTGGACACCGCCGGTATCCGCCGCCGCGTGCACATGGCCTCCGGTGCGGACTACTACGCCTCTCTGCGGACCCAGTCCGCCCTGGAGCGCACCGAGGTGGCCGTGGTCCTCCTGGACGTCTCCGAGCCGTTGGCCGAGCAGGATGTCCGCATCCTCCAGATGGCGATCGACTCCGGGCGCGCCCTGGTCCTGGCCTTCAACAAGTGGGACCTGCTGGATGAGGAGCGCCGCTACTACCTGGACCGCGAGATCGAGAAGGACCTGGCCCACGTGGCCTGGGCGCCGCGCGTGAACATCTCGGCCAAGACCGGGTGGCACAAGGACAAGTTGGTGCCCGCCCTGGAGAAGTCCCTGGATTCTTGGGACACCCGCATTTCCACGGGTCGCCTCAACGCATTCCTGGGCGAACTGGTGGCAGCCCACCCGCACCCGCTGCGTGGTGGCAAGCAGCCCCGCATCCTGTT
This sequence comes from Kocuria sp. ZOR0020, assembly GCF_000800955.1. Classification (NCBI taxonomy): domain Bacteria; kingdom Bacillati; phylum Actinomycetota; class Actinomycetes; order Micrococcales; family Micrococcaceae; genus Kocuria; species Kocuria sp. ZOR0020. The sequence goes on along the minus strand of NZ_JROX01000045.1, from coordinate 3,117 downwards.
CGGCACGCAGGCCTCGGCCCGTCCGCCCAAGTTCGTGCTGTTCACCACCGGGTTCCTGGACCCCGGCTACCGCCGATTCATCACCCGCCGCCTGCGGGAGACCTTCGGCTTTGAGGGCACCCCCATTGAGGTGGCCATGCGCGTGCGTGAACGCCGCCCGCGCAACAAGCGCTGAGGGTTTCAGGCATCACCACGACGGCGCCTCCTCCCACCCCTCTGACGTCAGAGGCTCACGGGAGGGGGCGCCGTCGTCGTTTTTTGGTCCAGGTTGCCGAGATCATCAGAAAGTGCACTTTTTGCGCGTCAAGTGCACCAACGCATGATCTCGGCGGCGCTGCAAGGACGACGCCGTGCGGTCCCTTTTTCGTCATTTCACCCGACGCCACGGCTGCCCGCACCTTCCTAATCTCAGCAATGTACGAGCGTTGCTGAGATGACCGGGAAGCTGGTGAGGACATGCGGGATCCACAGATCCGCCGTGGTGGTGCCGTGGCCCAACTGACACCCTTTCTCACAGCGCTGATCTTCTGGGCCGTCATGCGCCCGGGCACCTTCACCACTGCGTTCGCGATGCGCTGGTCATGGGCAGGTGTGGGAATCGGTGTGAGCGCCGTGGCTGTGATCAGCGCGGCCCAGTTGATTGCCGGGCTGACGGTGGGCGAATGGCAGGTGCGCCCTCTGGAGATGATTGTGCCCGCAGTGATTGCAGTGGTGCCGTTCCTGGTCCTGCAATCCGTTTTTGCCATCGGCGAAGAGCTGGGCTGGCGGGGATGGCTCGCCACGCGAACCGCCCGCTACCCCTTTTCTGTGGCAGCAACGGTGTCCGCTGTGGCATGGGCATTCTGGCACCTGCCGGCAGTGCCGTTGATTGTTGTGGACGGTGATTGGCAGCGGGCTGCGGCTTATCTGCTGGCCATCATGTCCTGGGCGCCGTTCTTGCTGGCACTGCGCCAGCTCTTGGGCTCCGTGTGGGCGGCCGTGGTGGCGCACGGAGCGCTGAACAGCATTCGGGTGTTCTTCACGCAGTCGGTAGCTTCTTCATCCTCTGTCTCCTGGCCGGTCGAGGCCATTGGCTGGGTGGCCTGGCTGGGTGCGGCGGTGTTGCTGGTTCACGTGGCTCGTCGACAGGGGCCGCCGCTGGCGGGCGCACGCTGAAGATCACTGACCGCCCAGGACATGCAGAAGTCCAGAATCCGGCCCAGACAGTGCATCAACGCATGACCTTGACGGCGTGGGAGCGCGTACCGCTCTCACCGCCGGAAGCGCCTCACCGTGGCCGAGAGGTACCCGGCCGCGGGGAGCAGTCCCGTCAGCGCCACCCGAGCGACCGGGTGCGCTGAGGCCTTGATCCACCGCACGGGCTCCAGGGAGTCCCGGACGGCCTGGGGCGCGTAGCCGAGCATGGTGCGCTGGAATGATGCAGCGGCTTCAGTGATTGTGACCTCACCGTCAGCGGCCCGAGCCAGTTCCGCAGTCAGGTGCGCGGCGTCGCGGATGGCGGTGGCTGCCCCCTGCCCACCTGTGGGAGGCATGGCATGGGCGGCGTCGCCCAGGGCGGTGACCGGCCCAGGTGCCCAAGTGGCAACGTTCAGAGGGTCGGCTGCCAGGAAGCGGAACGCACCCACGGACTGCGGGTTCGAGCGCTGAGGTAGTTGCTGAAGATCCCGTAGCCAACGACGCCGTCCCAACAGTTCCGCTGCGAGTTCGGCCAGGTGGGGGCTCGGTAGGTTTCGGAAGTCGCTCGGGAGTTGCTCCTCTGTGGCGATCATCCCCCAGATGACCACGGGTTCAGGCGGGCCTTCGGTGAGCCCAGTCCGGTCGTAGGAGCTTTGCGGTGCATGCCAGGACGTGAAGAGCCCCACCCCACCGGCGCCGACAGCCAAGGATGGACGTTCACGCAGGAGGTCTTGGGAAGTGTGGGTCAGCGCAGATGTTGACGTACGGCCGGCGATCCCCACCAAACCCGTTGGCCTGTTGGTGATGCCGCCGGAGAGCTGTTGGATCAGGGTGGAGTGCGCGCCATCGGCGATCACCAGCACGTCTGCATGGTGGACGTGGCCCGGACGTGTACGGATGCTCACGTGATCTCCCGTGAGGTCGTAAGACGTGGCGGTTCGGTCAGTGAGAAGGTGAGGTTCCAGGCCCTCGGCCAATATCCGTCGCAGCGTGATGCGGTCGATGTCCAAGGACTCGCCCGATTCAACTTCCCCGGCTGTGAGTAGTAGCTGTCCCCGGTGGGTGCGCACTGCCAGCTCGAATGCGTCAGTGCGAACCGATGCAGCCCTCAAACGGGCCATGCGTTCGGGTGGGAGAAGTTGGTGCAGAGCGCGGACAGCCATCGGCCCCAAATGGAGCTTGTAACCGCCCGTCAGAGTGAAATCGGTATCGCGTTCCAACACGTCTGTGTGGATACCGCGCAGGGTGAGCCCGTGGGCCAGGGCCAGGCCTCCAATGCCTCCGCCAACCACCACAACGCGCATGCCCGCAATCTAACAAGCGGGGTCTCCGGCGTCCACGGGTGGTCGCGGTTACACCCGGGACACGTCATGCTGGTATGAAGTACCCAGAGGGCTGAGTTTTGTGTAACACCGCACAAATAAACAGGTGTCACCGTAAGCTGGTGCCGCTGCCGTCCCCACTCGACGATGAGTGGACCGGATGACCCCATGAAACTGCGTCAGGGACTTGGGGTTCGATCAACCACGACGACGCCCGGACCGGTCCCGTACAGAAGGAGTGCCTGTGTTCAAGAAGATCCTGGTGGCCAACCGCGGTGAAATCGCCGTCCGCGCCTTCCGAGCCGCCTACGAGCTCGGCGCCAAGACCGTGGGTGTGTACCCGCTGGAGGACCGCAACTCGATTCACCGGCAGAAGGCTGACGAGGCCTACCGGATCGGCACGGAGGGTCACCCCGTCAAGGCTTACCTGGACGTGGACGAGATCATTCGCGTGGCCAAGGAGTCCGGCGCCGATGCCGTTTACCCCGGCTACGGTTTCCTGTCCGAAAACCCGGGCCTGGCCAAGGCCTGTGCGGAGAACGGCATCACCTTCATCGGCCCCTCCGCTGACGTGCTGGATCTGGCCGGCAACAAGGTGGCTGCCCTGAAGGCCGCCAAG
>NZ_JROX01000403.1:0-262 GCF_000800955.1 Kocuria sp. ZOR0020 | reverse complement strand
GAAATTATCTTTGCTTTATCTAAAACTGGGTTATCAGTAATTGATAATTCTAGTAATCTAAATTTTCTACCGCCATACGGATAACCACCAATTGATACAAATTGACCGACCTCGTACAAGAGCGTAGTTTCGATTCTAAGCGAGTTTTCACTATTGTAATATACTTTACCTGATAAAAGTTCTAAGTGATCTTTACGTAGCTCTCTGTACCCTGTGAAGCTATCTATTCTATATTTGTCGCCATAAGTAGCAACATACTCAT
>NZ_JROX01000402.1:0-388 GCF_000800955.1 Kocuria sp. ZOR0020 | reverse complement strand
TACACCGATCCGGCGATGCTCAGCTTCACTTCCCGCGCCGCGAGGTCGTCGGCGATCTGGTGGGCATCACGGACCGAACGCGCCAGCCGATCGAGCTTGGTGACCACGAATGTATCGCCGTCCCGACACGCTGCCAGCGCCTGCTGCAGGCCCTCACGGTCGGCGTTGCGGCCCGTGAGCCCGTGATCGACGTAGATGCGCTTGGGATCGACGCCGAACGCCGCGAGTCCGTCACGCTGCGCGGTCAGGCCCTGCTCGTCGGTGGAGACTCGGGCATAGCCGACCTTCAAGGGGGACATGCTCCCCAGTGTGTCATATAACCTCCCTTCACCGGACAGTTCACCGGACGGGTCTTACGGGACAGCCCGCCAGGCGTGCCGTCGTTCCT
>NZ_JROX01000401.1:0-722 GCF_000800955.1 Kocuria sp. ZOR0020 | reverse complement strand
CTTTGCTTAATATCTACCCTTGTCGTGATTCTTTTTCTATTCCAGTTTCTTGAAGCAAAGTTAATGAATAACAAGTTTCTAGGGTCTGTTTCAGATGGAGCGTGTTGAATGGTTGTAGTTGGTTGAAATTGAACCTTGGAAAATATCCTTTTTGCTACATCATGAGCTGATGAAGTTTCCGCTTTACGATTAATCGTAGCCTTTCCAGCAAAGATACTTGAATCAAAGAAATAACCATAACTCATTAAATTATTTTTATTAGGGTCAATTAAATAATTAATTATACCAGAGTTTGTCTTTTTGGCTATTGCGTTTGGAACGTCAAGACTTTCAATCATTGCCCAAAAGTAGTTTTTTAACGTAGCTTTATTACTTTCGTCTACATCGGTCACAAGGTAAACCATATCTAAATTCAGTTTTTTCCTCTTACCTAGAGCTTCTTCAATTGGAACAACTTCAGGAAAAAGTACTTGAACAATATCGCCAACTTCTACCGAAACGGTCAATGTAGCTGATGAAGTGTAAAGATAGCCTGTTTCCCACAGTTCGTAATCAATAACTTGACATCTTGCCTTTGGTATTGGAAGGCCTCTTTTTTCTTTTTTACCATTAGGCATTCTGAAATCAGATATATTGTAATAGTTAGGGTTAAAGTTATCATAAACGTTAGCTTCTAACATTAAATAAAGTCCGCCTTTCTCTTGATTTTGAACTCTGCCTTA
>NZ_JROX01000044.1:0-23533 GCF_000800955.1 Kocuria sp. ZOR0020 | reverse complement strand
TCAACGTCCCAGCCGGCCCTCCTGGGGCCTTCAGCCAGTTCGGCGCGCACAGTGTTGGTCAAGAACTGGTGTTCCGGTTCCTGGAACACCGTGCCGATCCGGGTCAACAGTTCCGGGCCTGACCATGCGGATGGATCCGTGACAGCCCCGCGCGCCAATGCGGGTTCCGCCGTGACAGTTCCCCCAGCCGGCACCAGCAGGCCGGCAAGAGTCAGAGCCAGCGTGGACTTGCCCGCCCCGTTGACCCCAGTGACAGCCGTGGCGCCACCGCGGCGAATGGTGAAATCAACGGGTTCGGCAACGGGGGTTGCGGCCACCGCATGGTGGGGCACGGTGCGGGAGGCACGGATTCGACGTCGTCGTTGGGCCAGGGCGCGGGAGGAAGGTTGGTGGCGGGAGACTTCAAGGCCCCGCAGGCTCAGCAGCGCTTCCGGCGGGGCAGCATCCGGGCAACCGCCATGCGTGGTTGATGCCGTGGCCGCACCTGGTGAAGGCACGGACCGTCCAGGAAGCCACACCCCCTGCCGGATCAAGGACTCGCGCAGGTCAGGGTTGCCCAAGATCTGCTCCGGGGTGCCGTCATGCTCCACGCCGTACGGGCCCAGAACCAGAACCCGGTCCACCAGATCCGCCCAAACCTCTGTGCGGTGCTCCACCACCAGCATGGTGGCCCCCGTGGTGGCCACCACCGATTCCACCGCGGCGCGCACGGTGCGTACCCCTTCAGGATCCAGGTTGGCGGTTGGCTCATCCAGCAGCAGCAGCTCCGGCTGCATGGCCGTGACACCGGCCAGGGCCAGGCGCTGCTGCTGGCCACCGGAGAGCGCATCCGTCTGCCGGTCCAGCGCCACGTCCAGGCCCACGGCATCCAGGGAGCTGCCCACCCGCTGCCAGATCTGATCCACTCCCACAGCCAGGTTCTCCGGGCCGAAGGCGGTGTCATCCCCCACGCGTGCCAGCACGATCCCGGATTCAGGATCTTGCTGCAGCAAGCCCGTGACGGTCCGGCGCTGATCGGCCTCCACCCCGTTCACCAGCAACTGGCCGCTGGGTCCTGAGATCCCCGCACCCTCCACACCGGTGGCGGAAGCATCCTGCGGACCGGCCTCCAGCACCCCGCTGAGCGCATGGAGCAACGTGGACTTCCCCACGCCACTGGGCCCAACCACCAGCACTTTCTCCCCCGGTTCAACGCTGAAAGTCAGCCCCGCAGGGGTTGGGTGGGTGCGGCCAGGGTGATGCCAGGAGAAGTTCCGAACGGTGAGTTCAGCACCGCTCACCGTCAACGCCCCGAGGACAGTGCGGAGAGCACACCCGTGGAACGCAGAGCCCGGGTCAGGGCCCACATGAGAATCCCGGCAATCACCGCGCCCGAGACGGTGGCGAAGACGACGTACACGCTCTGATGAGCCAGCGGCCATTCGTAGTAGTAGATGATGCACTCGGAGACACTGCCGAACAGACCCGCCAGCGCTCCGGCCGCAGTGGCCACCAACGGGCCGAATCGGCGGTAACCGGTGGTGGCAAAGATCAGTTCGGCGCCCAAGCCCTGAATGGCACCGGAAACCAGCACCAGCATCCCGAAATGGGTTCCCAACAGCGCCTGGAACACCGCAGCCAACAGCTCACAGACCACCGCTGCACCTGGTTTGCGGATGATCAGCCCACCCAGGGTGCCGGCAATCAACCAGCCACCCATCATGAGCCCCGAGGCCGGCGGGTAGGCCACCGCCGCGCTGGTGATCAGGGGGTAGACCAGATTGGACCAGGCCCAGAAGATCACACCGCAGGCGGCCGCAAGGACCGCCAGCACCACGATGTCCACCACCCGCCATTGCAGACGGGATCGACCGGGCCCCGTGCCGCGCGCCCCGGCGGCTGCGCTGGGACCGGCTGTATCAGAGGTCACTGACGTGGTGGTCTTGTTCATGGGATTCCTCCTGGTCCGTGGCGGGCACCGGCCGCCTGGTGCGTTCAGGAGGGGGAGGCGACCTGGGCTGGTCACAAGCTCCAGGCACCTCGAGATACTCGACTCCCTATCGCCGGTACTAACCGGATCAGGTTCGAGGGTCTGCGGTTTCCCGCACTCTCAGCGCTCACGCGCTCCCCTGTCGTTGCAGTGCACCCACACTATAGCAAGCACACCACGACGCCGAAGCCCCAGTGGCTTGCCCACAGCTCAGCTGAGCGTGTGGGGGGCCACCGGGGCTCCGGCGTCGTTGGTGTGAGGTGGTGCTCAGGCGTCGATCTGGTCGCCGTCGCCCTGCATCTTGGCCACCTGACGGGTCACGGCCACCTTGATCACGGTGGTCACCACGCCGGTGATGACGGCCCACAGGAGGATGTCAGCCCAGCGCTCCTCCGGATCCGGGTTCTTGGCCGGGGGCTCGTTGCCGGTGATCTTGCCCCACACGGCGGTGAGACCCTTGTTGGCCACGGTCACGCCGGCCATGGAAGCAGCAGTGCCCACCAGACCCAAAACTTTGTCGTTCATGCTCTCTCCTTCAACGGGATTGTTCGTCTCAACCCTAGCGTGACTGGACGTCGGGATCGTCAGCAATCTGCTCAACGCGGGTTTCCACGGGAGTGTTGCCCTTGAGTGCCAAGGCCAGTTCGTCCTTGGTGACGCCCTCCTCTTTGACGTGCTTGCTGCGGTAGCTGGCCCGGCCCACCATGTGGGCGTTGACCGGGGCCGTGAGCAACATGAACACCCAGCCCAGCATGGCCAAGGGGAACAACTCCCAGGCCCGGTTCATGATCACCACGGCCAGCAGCACACACAGCAGCCCCAGCACCTGCGGCTTGGTGGCCGCGTGCATCCGGGTCAGTACGTCCGGCAGTCGCACCAGGCCCAATCCGGCGGCAAAGGACATCAGACATCCCACCAACAGCAGGATGGAACCGATCACATCCAGGACAAGATCCATCTCAGCGTCCCCCCTCACCGGCGTTGGAATCATCCGACCCAGCAGCAGCCTGTCCGTGGGAACTGGTGCCGACCGACGGTCCGGTGGCTGCCTCCCGCGCGGTCTGCGGGGAATGGATGATGGTGATCTCCCCGGTGCCGGTCCCGGGCTCATTGCCTCGCGACGGCGCCTCGGCGTCCTCCCACTCGGAGCGGCTGCGCCCGGCATCCGGGTGCTGGGACGGACGGGTCTGCACAAAACGCGCAAAGGTCACGGAAGCCAGGAAGCCCACCAAGGAGATCATCACAGTCAACGTCAGGTAGTCCGTGTTCTTCTGCCAGATCATGTCCACGCACACCGCGGCCGCCACAATGGCCAACAGGACGTCACTGGCCAGCACACGATCCAAAAGTGCCGGGCCCTTGACCAAGCGGTAGAGCACACCTGCTGCGGCACCGGCCAGCAGCACAACGGCCAGCAGCAACACAATCGAGTTCATGACCGGTCTCCTGACTGCTCGGGTGCATGCAGCACCGCCATGGGGTTCTTCTTGCCCAGGCGCTCGTCCTCGGCGTGCAGCGCAGCCAGTTCGTGCTCATTGCCCATGGTGCGGATCCATGCGGCCTCCGTGTCCAGAACCACCTGGCGGAAGGACTCCACCTCGGCCTCGTTCTTGACGTTGAGCACGTGGAAGAACAATGTGCCGGTGGAACGGTCCACCTCGATCAGCACCGAACCCGGGATCAGGCCCGTGGTGTTGGCAACCGCCGTGACCAGCAGGTCGTTGCCGGTGCGCAACTGCACCCCCACAATGGCGCTGCGGACGTTGGGGCCTTCCTTGATGGCCACCCACAGCACCTGGAAGCTGGCCTTGGTCACCTGGTAGATGAAGGTGATGCCCATGACCAGGCCGTGGAAGATGTTGAACCGGTGGGACAGGGTCACCGGCGGCAGTGCCATGACCCGGGTGACCAACAGCGCGAGTATCACACCCACCGTCAGGTTGGTGATGTTGAACTCGCCCCACAAGATCGCCCACACGGCCACCAACCACAGGATCAGCGGAATCTCCACGATGAACCGGTGATTGCGGCGGCGAACCTTGTCCTGTGCAGTTGCACCGCTCATGGCGCCTCCTCCGTTGCAGCTCCGGACGGTTCAGGGCTGGCGGTGTTCCCGGGGTAGATGTCCACCTGCAACCCTTCCTGCTCACCATTGCCGTACTGCGTACCACCGGGCAGTCCGGTGCCACCGGTTGAGCCGGCGTCGCCGTCATCTGCACCGTTCTCCACAGCACCGCCCGGCTGGCCCTCCGCGCCGAACACGGCTTGCACGTAGGCCTCCGGGTTGGTCAGGTTCTCCGCGGCGTTGTCAGCCACGGCAAACAGCGGCCCAGCGAACACCGTCAGGGCCACACCCACCACCACCAGGCCGGTGGTGGGCCACACCATCAGACGCGGCAGCAGGCTCACATTCTGCGCCGGATCCCCGTTGCGGCTGGTCACGGTCTGGTGCGCGCCGGCTCCCCAGTGGCCCTCACGGGTGGTGGCCAGCAGGACGGGGTCGGGGAAATCGGCGTCATCCGCGGTGCGCAGGAACACGCGGTTCCACACACGCATCATGGCGATCAAGGTCAGCAGAGAGGCCAGCACGGCACCAGCGATCACCACGTAGGTCTGCCAGGTGGCCACGTCAACGCCGGCCTGGAACAGCCCGATCTTGCCCAGGAACCCGGAGAACGGCGGGATGCCGCCCAGATTCAGGGCAGGGATCATGTAGAGCAGGGCGAGCACAGGAGCCAACCTCGCCATGCCACCCAGGCGATCCGTGTTGGTGGACCCGCCGCGGCGCTCGATCAATCCCGCCACCAGGAACAGGCTGGTCTGGATGATGATGTGGTGAGCCACGTAGTACACCACGGCGGAATAGGCAGCGGTGGTGCCCACGGCAATGCCAAAGATCATGTAACCGATGTGACTGACCAACGTGAAGGACAACATACGTTTGATGTCGATCTGGGCCAGTGCACCCAGGATGCCCACCACCATGGTCAGCAAGGAGACCCACATCAGCAGCGTGTTGATCCGGTCCGCCGTGAACAACAAGGTCTGCGTACGGATGATCGCGTACACGCCCACCTTGGTCAACAGACCCGCAAACACTGCCGTGACGGGGGCCGAGGCCGTGGGGTAGGAGTCCGGCAGCCAGAAGGACAGCGGGAACACGGCGGCCTTGATGCCAAAGGCCACCAGCAGCATCAGGTGCAACTGCATCTGCGTTCCGGCCGGAAGCTCCGCGAGTTTGATGGAGAGATCCGCCATATTCACGGTGCCCGTGGCGGCATAGATCATGCCGATGGCAATCAGGAACAGCACCGAAGAGATGATGGAAACCACCACGTAGGTCACACCGGCACGGATTCGCTGTGTGGTGCCACCCATGGTCATCAGCACGTAAGAGGCCACCAGGAAGATCTCAAAACCCACGTACAGGTTGAACAGGTCCCCCGCCAGGAAGGCGTTGGAAACACCTGCCACCAGGATCAGGAACGTGGGGTAGAAGATGGAAATGGGGCCTTCGGCATCACCATCGGCCACACCCTGACCCGTGGCGTAGATCAGCACCGGCAGGGACACGATGGTGGAAACCACCAGCATCACGGCAGAAAGCTGATCCACCATCAGCACGATCCCGAACGGCGCCTCCCATCCGCCCAGGTTCACCGAGGTGGGTGGGGCGTCCCAGGTCTTGGCCAGGACCAGGACCTCCACCACCAAGGACAACGCCAACGCGCCGATGGCCACCACGCGCTGCATCCGGTTGCGGTGGAAAAGCACCAAGGACAGGGCCGCGCCCACGAACGGGACGATGATGGCCAACGGGGCCAGCTGAGCAATGTCGATCGTCATCGCTGTCCTCCGTCCCGGTCGTTGTTCTCACGGTCATGCTTCTGCGATTGCGCCCACTCCACCTCACGCTGGTGGCGCAACTCACTTTCACGTTCGTTGGCCTCGAGTTGTTCGTCGTCGAACTCGGAGGAGTCCTCCGGCAGTTCGGCGTCTTCCTCGTCGATGAAGGAGGACTGCGTGGCCACGCGGCGGTCTTCGTCGTCGTCAGCGATCACGTCACGGCGGGAGAGCACCCAGGAGCGGTAGATCAGACCCAGCAGGAAGGCCGTGACGGCCAGGCCGATCACAATGGCCGTGAGCACCAACGCCTGTGGCAACGGGTCCGTGTAGTCCTGGGGGTCCACATCCGATGAATACAGCGGCGCCAACCCGGGCATTCCGGCAGCGTGGACGATCAGCAGGTTGGTGGCGTTGGTCAGCAACATGACGCCCAACAGCACCCGGGTCAGGGAGCGTTCCAGCACCAGGTACACGCCCACGGTGTACAGCACACCCATGACCACCAGCAGAGTCAGATTGACGCTCATCGTGCGGAGTCCTCCTCTGCCAGTTCAACCGGTTCTTCCCGGGTCACGGTCACCGTCCCGGTGGCACCGGCATCCGAAGCCGGGCCGCGGGTCACACGAATCCGCGCACCCTTTCCTTGGGCACGACGACGACGCCGCATGATTTCGTCCTCATGCTGCTCATCCACATGACCGCCCAGCGACCGCAGAATGTCCAGGACCAGGCCGATCACGATCAGGTACACCCCGATGTCAAAGATCACGGAGGTCACCACGTAGGTGTGGCCGTACAGCGGCAGATCTGCGGCCAGGGTGTAGCTCTGCATGATCGATCCGCCGAAGAACACGGGCACCACGGCGTAGAGGCAGCAGATGGCCAGGCCCAGGCCCAGCATGGTGCCGGCGTTGATGGGGGTGGCACGTTCCAGTTCGTAGCGTCCACCGGCCAGGTAACGCAGGGTCAGCGCCAGACCGGCCGTGAGTCCTGCGGCAAAGCCACCACCGGCGAGGTTGTGGCCTGCAATCAGCAGGTACAGGGAGACCAGCATGATCGTGTGGAAAAGCAGTCGGGTGATGACTTCCAGGACGATCGAACGGATCTCCGGTGCAACGGTCTTGCCGGCCAGGATGTAGGGGCTGGAGGGCTCCACGCTGAAGTTACGCGCGGAGCGGTACCCGTCAGGGCCCAGGGCCTGGGTGGCTCGGTTCTGGATCTTCTCCAACTGCGCGGTGTCCGGGGCAACGGCACGGCGCACCATGCGGTCGCCACGGCCCTGGACAAACAGCAGGGAGGCAACGCCGGTGGCGGCCACCACCACCACGGTGAGCTCACCGAACGTGTCCCAGGCTCGGATGTCCACCAGGATCACGTTGACCACGTTGGCGCCGTTGCCCAGTTCATATGCCATTTCCGGCATGTTCAGGGAGATCGGGGACGCGGTCCGGGAGGCCATGGAGAAGGCTGCCAGCAGCATCATGAACACGCCAAAGGTGACGGCCACAATGGCCCGCGGCACCCGCGAACGGTCCTTGGTGCCGTGCCACACAGGTGCCGGCAGGGAACGCAGTGCCAACACGATGGCCACCAGCGCAATGGTCTCCACCAGCATCTGGGTCAACGCCAGGTCCGGGGCACCCTGCAGGGCAAAGATCAGCACCATGCCAAAGCCGGTCACGGAGACCAGGAGCACGGCCAGGAAGCGCTTCTGCACCTTGATCACCGCCAGTGCTGCCACCACCATGATGGCTCCGGCAATCACCTGGCCCCAGGAATCAGCCACTCGCATGGCACCCAGCGGCGGGGTCTCCTCCAGGAACAGTGCGACCACCGGCACCACGATTGCGGTCACCAGGATCACGGAGAGGTAGAAGCTCAGCGAACCACGCTGAGTGCTGCCCGTGACCTTGACGGCCAAGCGGTCCAATCCGTCGATCACACCGCGGTAGACCCGCTCACCGGCAGGCAGGTGCGGCAGCGCATTCTGGAATTTGGCCACGGGGATCCGCAACCAGAACAGCACCAGACCGATCACCAGGACGCCGGCGGAGAGCCCCAGGGCCGGAGTGAGACCGTGCCACCACGCAAGGTAGGTGGTGGTTTCGCCGTCGAAGGTGTTGACCCAAGGCGTCAGGAAGGTCTCCACCGGTCCGGGGTACAAGCCGTAAGCAATGGTGACCACGGTCAACACGGCTGCCGGAGCTTGGAAGGCCCAGGAGACGCTGTGGGTGGGGGTGCGCACCGGACGGCCGTCGGCACCCACGGGAAGGTCGGCGAATTCGCTGCGCTTGGTGGCGAATGCGCCCCAGACGAATCGGGAGCTGTAGGCCACGGTGAGGATCGATCCCAGCAGCACACCCACCAGGCGGATCCAGGAGGCCGGATCCCCGTCGACCTCCACGGCGTGCAGCAGCCCCTCCAGGACGGATTCCTTGGCCACGAATCCGCCCAGCAGCGGGAACCCTGCCATGGAGGCGGCACCGATCAGGGCGATCACGAACAAGCCCTTCATGGGCCGGTACAGCCCGGAAAGCTTGCGGACGTCACGGCTACCGGTCTCGTGGTCAATGATGCCGACCACCAGGAACAGGGTGGCCTTGAAGCAACCGTGGGCCAGCATGAGAGCCAGACCCGCCAGAGCGGCGTCGGCAGTTCCCTGCCCCAGGATCAGGATCAGGAAGCCCAACTGGCTGACGGTGCCGTAGGCCAGGATGAGCTTGAGGTCGTACTGACGCAGCGCCACCCAACCGCCAAAGAGCATGGTGCCCAGGCCCAAGATGATGATCATGGGCTGCCAGCCATCGGTCTGCGCGTACTCGGGGGCAAAGCGCGTCACAATGAACACGCCCGCCTTGACCATGGCGGCGGCGTGCAGATAGGCGGAGACCGGGGTGGGGGCTGCCATGGCGGCCGGCAGCCAGAAGTGGAACGGGATCAGGGCAGATTTGGTGACAGCGCCCACCAGAATCAGCGCCATGGCCACGGAGATCATGGCCTCGTGCTCGGCGATGATCTGCGGCGCATTGGCCAGCAGCTCGGAGATTCGGTACGTCCCGCCCAGCTGCCCCAACATGACCACGCCCACCAGCATGGTCAAGCCACCGGCAGTGGTGATCACCAAGGCCTGTATGGCGGCACGGCGGGCAGACATACGGGTGCGTGCGTAGCTGATGAGCAGGAAGGAGAGCACGGAGGTGATCTCCCAGAAGATGAACATCAGCATCAGGTCATCTGAGGTGACCAGGCCGAACATCACACCGGCAAAAGCCACCAGCTGGGCACCAAAACCTCCGGTGTCCGGGGAGTCCGGGGAGAAGTAGCGGGCGCAGTAGGCCAGCACCAGGCTGCCCACACCCAACACCAGCAGGGAGGTGGCCCAGGCCAGCGCGTCCATGCGGAAGGCAAGTTCAAGCTCCAGTGCAGGCACCCAGTTGACCAGCTGCGTGGGGTCCTGACCGTCGCGGACGGCAGGCCATTGCAGGAGCAGCCAGATGAAGGAGACCCCGGGGACGGCTGCCAACAGGTAAAAGGCGTTACGGCCGATGCGCGGGAAGATCAGGGGTGCCAGCAGCGCCGCCAGAGCATGGGCGATTAGCACTGCGAACATGGCACCTCCGAGGCCGACACGTACGCGGGAGATTGGTCTTCAAGGGTGTCAGCCCTGCCGCGCCAAGAATGAGAACATGTCCACCCGCTGGTGACGTGGGGGAATGTTGGGGGCGCGATCGGGCCGGAGACAATCCTATCAAGGCTTATGACAGGCCATTCGGGCCGGGTGCTGTCCAACTGTGATGCACAGCACCTTAATCTATGGGTATGAGCACCACGGCCGCCCCTCCGGCCTCCCACACACCGGGCACCACAGCGCCGCGCAGGACCCTTGTGGCCTGGTATTTCTACGATGTCGCGATCTCCGTGATCGACGCCCTCATGATCACGTTCGTGTTCACCACGTATCTGACCAGTTCAGCTTTCGGCACCACCGAGCACACCTCCCAGGTGCTGTCCATCGGCACGGCCACCGCGGCTGTCTCCATCGCCCTGTTCGCCCCGCTGATCGGGCGACTTTCGGACCGCAGCGGGCGCCGCGCCCCCACCATTGCAGTCCTCACCGGGGTCTGCGTGCTGGCCACGGCGGCCTGCTTTTTCGTTGCCCCGGCCGAACAGTTCTTGCTGTTGGGCGTGATTCTTCTCTCGGCAGCCAACGCTGCCAAGGAGCTGGCTGCCGTGGACTACTACGCGGTCCTCCCTGGCTTGGCCTCAGCCGGGCGCGTGGGCCGGATCAGCGGCCGCGGCTGGGCCGCTGGTTACATCGGCTCGATCCTGGCCACAGCCTTTGTTCTGTTCGGTTTTGTCTCCCCCGGATTCGTGGGCCTGCCAACGGACGACGCCGTCAACGTGCGTGCCGTCGCCCTGTTCTGCGCCGCCTGGTGTGCAGTGTTCGCCGTACCGCTGATGCTCTCCCTGCACCGCCGCGAGCGCATGCTGGCACCACGGGTCGCCGAGACTTCCAACGCGCCGGGACTCTTGGGCCCGTACCGGGAGATCTGGGCCATGGTGAAGGATCTGTGGCACACGGACCGCACCGCCCTGTTCTTCCTGATGGCATCTGCGGTGTTCCGGGACGGCCTGTCCGGGATCTTCACCTTTGGGGGTGTGATTGCTGCAGGCACTTTTGGTTTCACGCTGGCAGAGGTGATGACCTTTGCCATCGCGGGGAATCTGGCCGCCGGCCTGGGGGCACTCCTGGGTGGCCAGTTGGATGACCGGGTTGGGCCCAAAGCCGTGATCGTGGGAGCCCTGATCTGGGTGATCGCCTTTGCCCTGCCGCTGTTGTTCCTGGACGGGCACACCGTGTTCTGGGTCTGTGGGCTGGCACTGTGCCTTGCCGTGGGCCCGGCACAGGCTTCTTCCCGGGCCTATCTGGCGCGTCTGACCACTGCCGGAACGGAGGGTTCTCTGTACGGCCTCTACGCCACCACAGGCCGGGCGGTCAGCTTCTTGGCCCCGGCCTTGTTCACCGTGGCCATCTACATCTCCGGGGAGCAACGGTGGGGAATCTTGGGGATCGTCACCGTGGTGGTGTTGGGCCTGTTCATGCTGTTGCCACTGCCGGACCCGCGTCGTCGTGACGTGAAACCGGCGCTCGACCCCACCCTCCCCTGAGTCACCACCGTCGAGATCTCCGTAAAGACCCTCCCAAGAGCCGAAAAAGGGCTTCTCGGAGGTCTCGGCGTGTAAGGGGGATCAGATCTGCGTGCGGTGGAAGTTCAAGTGGGAGCGTGAGGCCGTGGGGCCACGCTGGCCCTGGTATCGGTTCTTGTGATCGCCGGTTCCGTACGGGTATTCAGCAGGTGAGGACAATCGGAAAAAGCACAGCTGCCCCACCTTGGACCCGGGCCACAACTTGATGGGCAGCGTGGCCATGTTGGACAGCTCCAACGTGACGTGCCCGGAGAACCCGGGGTCGATGAACCCGGCCGTTGAATGGGTCAACAATCCCAACCGCCCCAGGGATGACTTGCCCTCCAGTCGGGCGGCGACGTCGTCGGGAAGCGTGACCTTCTCATACGTGGCTCCCAGCACGAACTCCCCCGGGTGCAGAACAAATGGTTCATGGGGGTCCACCTCCACCAGGCGCGTGAGATCCGGCTGGTCCTCGGCAGGGTCGATCACGGCGTACTTGTGGTTGTCGAACAACCGGAAGAACCGGTCCAGGCGCACGTCAATACTGGACGGCTGAATCATCTCCGGCAGATACGGGTCCAGTTCAACCCGCCCGGCCTCCAGTTCAGCGCGAATGTCACTATCAGAGAGCAGCACGTAGGCCACGCTAGCGCACCACCGTTGACTCATGGCTGACCGGTACCTGCGCAAGTTGACGCCGTTGTGACAAGCTCACTACAGTCAGGCAGTGCGCTGTTGGAGATTTGAGGCTCCCACATACAACTTGCGGCTGTAGCTCAATGGTAGAGCGCACGCTTCCCAAGCCTGATACGCGGGTTCGATTCCCGTCAGCCGCTCCACTTCTGAAATCGCCCGTGGCCGTTGATCCGCCTGCGGGCGATTTTGCGTCTGAGCGGACTGCGCAACCGCAGCCTGCCATCACAAGAGCTGTCGCCGGCCCCGCGGCAGCTGGAATGGAGAGCAGCGTGCAGCACAGTGAAGTAGGTGGCCCCCAAACGCACCCCTTGTCACCCAAGGGTGCACCGGCCGACCGGTTGATCACCCTGTGGGAGTCCGTGGTGGAGCGTGACCCTGAGCATTCCACGCGCTACATCGAACGTTTCCAGAAGATGCGTGAGGCCGGGACCGACCTTCACGGTGAAGCCCGGTTCATCGATGCTCTGACACCCCGTGGGAGCCAGATTCTGGATGCAGGCTGCGGCCCCGGCCGAATCGGCGGCGAGCTCATACGCCGCGGTCATCAGGTGGTTGGCGTGGACGTTGATCCCGTGCTGATCGGTGCCGCCGAGCAGGACCACCCGGATGGCACGTGGCTGCACGGGGATCTTGCCCACTTGAACCTGCTGGAGCCGCTGGAGCAAGCCAAGGGTGTTCACGGGTTCGATGCCATTGTGTGCGCGGGCAACGTCATGACGTTCCTGGCCGCAGGCACCCACCGCACCGTTCTGGAGGGTTTCAGGGACCACCTCACCCCGGAGGGCCGCGCCGTGGTGGGGTTCGGCACCAACCGCGGCTACGATCCTCAGCAGTTCTTATACGACGCCGAATCGGCCGGATTCACCACCATTCAACGGTTTACCACCTGGGAGATGCACCCCTACCGCCGGGACAGCGACTTCCTGGTGGCAGTGCTGAACCTCTGACCGTCTCCTGCGCCCCACCCACTCCCGTCAACATTCTTCTGGACCCTGCGGCAATATTCATCTGGCCCCTGCGGCCACAGCACTTTTACGGAGGCGCCATGCTGCGCACCATGTTCACCGGCAAGATCCACCGCGCCACCGTGACCCACGCGGACCTGGACTACGTGGGTTCGGTGACCGTTGACCTGGATCTGCTGGATGCAGCCAACATCCTGCCCGGTCAGCAGGTTCAAATCGTGGACGTCACCAACGGTGCACGCCTGGAGACCTACACCATTGCCGGTGTGCGCGGCTCAGGGGTCATCGGCATCAACGGTGCCGCAGCACATCTGGTCCATCCCGGTGACACCGTGATCCTGATTGCCTACGCCCAGATGGACGATGCCGAAGCCCGCGCCCACGTTCCCCACGTGGTGCACGTGGATTCGCACAACCGCGCGGTGCACCTGGGTGATGACCCGGCAGAGGCGATTCTGGACGACGTCCGTACACCTGCCGGCGCCATCACCGGCAGCTAACACCGGTGGCAGGGGTTCTGGCCGGATTCGCGGTCATCTGGTCCATCATCCTGGTGGGGGTCCTGGTGGGACGCTGCGGTGTGCTGGGCGATGGTGCGCAGCGCACCTTGAGCCAGTTCGCCTTCTGGGTGGCCTCCCCCTGTCTGCTGTTCCTCACGGTCTCCCAAGCGCAGATCGCCGTGATCCTCTCCGCACCGTTGGTGGTGGCCATGGTGTCGGCATGGGCCACGGCGGTCCTGTGGTGGGTGATCCATGGGAGCTACCGGTGGTCACGTCGTCGTCGCGCACCGGGGCGGGCCGGCCGCCCCTGCCCCACGGCGCGGGATGGTGTGGTGATTCATGACGACGAACACCGCCCCGGCGTGGGGCAGATCGTGATGTCCGGTCAGGCCGCCTCCCAGGTCAACTCCGCCAATCTGGGGATCCCACTGACCACGTTTGTGCTGGGAGATGCCTCCTACGTGGTGCCGGTGATCCTGTTCCAGTTGGCCATCAACACCCCGGTGTACCTGACCATCATGGACGTGGCGGTGCTGGGGCGCCGGCCCAACATCGGCTCCATCCTGCGTTCCGTGGTCACCAACCCCATGGTCATGGGCTCCTTGCTGGGAGTGCTGTTCTCCGCCACCGGGTGGCAACTGCCAGAAATCGCCCTGCAACCCGTCGAGTTGATTGCCGGTGCAGCCATCCCGTGCATGCTGGCGGCCTTCGGCATGTCCTTGACCCAACACAAGCCACTTGAGGGGACAAGATCGCACCAGGCCCAAGTGGCGCTGCTGAGTGCCCTCAAGCTCCTGGTCATGCCCACACTCGCGTGGTTGTGCGGCCTGGCCTTGGGGTTGGAGGGGACAGCACTGTTCGGAGTGGTCCTGATGGCCTCCCTGCCGACGGCACAGAATGTTTATGTTGCGTCCGTGCGTTACAGAACCGCAGAACCTGTGACGCGAGATGTCGTGCTGGTGACCTCCGTGGTGGCCATGCTGACCATGGCCGTGGTGGCACTCGTTCTGGCGTGACACGTCACTATTCGGGCTGGTCACGACCAGTCAGAGCGACTGCACTCGACTGAATCCTGCGCATCTGTCGGCGCGGCACGAACCGACGAACGCCCTAGCACCAAGGCTTGACATAAACGAAACCCTGGATGACGCCTGGGAGACAGCTCGGAAACAAGTGTTTCTCGATTGTGTTGAACTTCACACAGCGGAGTACCCTGGCTCACTGTCAGAGGACTGTCCGAGGTTTTACGGGGAATTCCTCTGCGCATGACAACAACGGAGGAACTCGTGACAGCTAAACCCCACAGGCGCGCGCTTCGCGCGGTTGCGGTGGCCGCAGTCGGCGCATTCGTGATGGCAGGATGCGCATCCGACGACGGCGGACCAGCCCAACTGACGTGGTACATCAACCCCGATGCCGGAGGACAGGCTGAGCTCGCTCAGCAGTGCTCCGAGGCTTCCGGTGGCGAGTACAACATTCAAACATCGCTGCTTCCCCGCGATGCAGCCAGCCAACGTGAGCAGCTGGCTCGCCGCCTGGCAGCCGGGGACAGCACCATGGACATCATGAGCCTGGACCCGCCGTTCATCCCCGAACTGGCTGAGCCCGGCTTCCTGGCCATGCCTCCCTCGGACCTGGTGGACGAGACCACCGGCGACACCCTGGTAGGTGCTGCTGCCGGTGCGCAGTGGAACGACGAATACGTGACCATCCCGTTCTGGGCCAACACGCAGCTGTTGTTCTACCGCAAGTCCGTGGCCGAGGCAGCTGGTCTGGACATGTCCCAGCCTGTGACATGGCAGGAAATCATGGATGCCGCCGAATCCCAGGACAAATACCTGGGCGTTCAGGGCATCCAGGCTGAATCCATGACCGTGTGGGTCAACGGCCTGGTGGAATCCGCCGGTGGATCAATCATCGAGGGCGACGCCGCCAGCGTGGACACCCTGGAAGTCAACCTCGACTCCGATGCAGGCCGAAAGGCTGCCGAGATCGTGGGCGGCATTGGCGAGAAGGGCCTGGGCGGCCCCGGCATCTCCTCCCAGGACGAGAACGCCGCCATGGGTCAGTTCCAGGGGGACAAGGGTTCCTTCATGGTGAACTGGCCGTTCATCTACTCGGCAACGGCTGCCTCCGTGGAGGAGGGCTCCGTGGACCAGTCCGTGCTGGATGACATCGGATGGACCACCTGGCCCCGAGTTGACGAGGACACCGAGTCCGCTCCCCCGCTGGGTGGCATCAACCTGGGTGTGGGCGCCGACTCCGAGCACCAGGAAGAAGCCTGGGACGCCATCAAGTGCATTGTGAGCCCGGAGAACCAGGCTCAGTACATGGTGACCAACGGCAACCCGGCATCGTCTGCCGCCGCCTATGAGGACGCTGACGTTCAGGAAGCCTTCCCCATGTACGGCACCATCCGGGACTCCCTGGACATTGCGGCACCACGTCCGCAGACCCCGTACTACAGCGAGGTCTCCTCCGGCATCCAGCAGAACTGGACGCCCATCTACGAGGTCAACGAGGACACTCCCGCCGCCTCGGATGAGTTCATCATGTCCGTGCTGAAGGGAGAGTCGCTGCTGTGAGCACCGTCGCCGAACAGTCCCCCACACGCCGGGGGAACAAAGAAAACAAGGCTCCCATCTCTGACCGCACCCGCGCCGAGCGCCGCCTCGGCTGGATGCTGGCAGGGC
The DNA here is from genome assembly GCF_000800955.1 of Kocuria sp. ZOR0020. NCBI lineage: Bacteria > Bacillati > Actinomycetota > Actinomycetes > Micrococcales > Micrococcaceae > Kocuria > Kocuria sp. ZOR0020. The sequence goes on along the minus strand of NZ_JROX01000044.1, from coordinate 7,674 downwards.
CCGCCTTCCTGGTCATGTTGCTGGTCACCATGTACCCGATCGTGCAGGCGCTGTGGGACTCCATGTTCAACTACCGTCTGACGGCACCCGGGGACCGTTCCTTCGTGTTCCTCCAGAACTACATGACCGTGCTCTCTGACGGCGTGTTCTGGTCCGCCCTGGCCGTGACCCTGTTGATTACCGTGGTGACCGTGGCCATTGAGCTGGTGCTCGGTTTCGCACTGGCACTGGTCATGAACAGCGTCATCAAGACCTTCCGCGGTGTGGTCCGTACCGCCATCCTGGTGCCCTACGGCATCATCACGGTGGTCTCCGCCTTCGCCTGGTTCTACGCCTTCGACATCAACACCGGCTACGTCAACAACTGGTTCGGTTGGTTGCCGGGGATCGGTTCGGACTTCAACTGGTTCGGCCAGCAGTGGTCCGCACTGTTCGTGATCATGGCTTCCGAGATCTGGAAGACCACCCCGTTCATCTCCCTGCTCCTGCTGGCCGGTCTGGCTCAGGTTCCGGGTGAGCTGAATGAGGCCGCCAAGGTGGATGGTGCCGGGTGGTGGCAGCGGATGTACAAGGTCACCCTGCCCTCCATGAAGGCCGCCATCATGGTTGCGGTTGTGTTCCGCGCCCTGGATGCCTTCCGCATCTTCGACAACGTTTTCATCATGACCAACGGTCAGTACGGCACGGAGACGCTCTCCCTGCTGGCCTACCGCACCTCCATCACGCGCTTGGAGATCGGCCTCGGTTCTGCCGTGTCCGTGATCCTGTTCCTGTGCGTGCTGCTGATCGCCTTCACCGCGATCAAGGTGTTCAAGGTCGATCTGGCAGGAGGTAAGGGCTGATGTCCACCAAGCAGAAACTCGGTTGGGCGATCGCAATCGTCGTCGTCCTGATCTGGAGCCTTTTCCCGGTCGTCTCGATCCTGGCCAACTCCCTGAAGCCCGCCAGTGAATTCGCCGGCGGTGGCGGCAGCTTCCTGCCCAAGAGCTACACGTGGGAGAACTACCAGATGATTTTCACGGGCGGCGCCCGTGATCTGTTCCTGCCGGCCCTGCGCAACTCGATCGGCATCACGCTGATCGCTACCGCAGTGGCCGTGGTGCTGGCCACCCTGTGTGCCTACGCGATTGCTCGCCTGGACTTCCCCGGCAAGCGGATCATCCTGATCACCGCGTTGGCCGTGTCCATGTTCCCGGTGGTCTCCATCGTGACCCCGTTGTTCAACGTGTGGCGCCAGATCGGTCTCTACGACACCTGGTTGGGTTTGATCCTTCCGTACCTGTCCCTGACGCTTCCGATCTCCATCTGGACCCTTGCTGCGTTCTTCCAGCAGATCCCGTGGGATCTTGAGCGCGCAGCCCAGGTGGATGGTGCAACCTCCTTCCAGGCCTTCCGCAAGGTGATCGTGCCCCTGGCAGCACCCGGTGTGTTCACCACGGCGATCATCGCGTTCTTCATCGCCTGGAACGACTTTGTGTTCGGCATCGGTTTGACCTCGACCAGCGCAGCGCGCCCGGTCCCGGCAGCCCTTGCCTTCTTCACCGGCGCCTCGCAGTTCGAGGACCCGGCCGGTGCCATCTCCGCCGCAGCGATCATCGTGACCATCCCGGTCATCATCCTGGTGCTGGCCTTCCAGCGTCAGATCGTTGCCGGCCTGACCCAGGGTGCGGTCAAGGGCTGATCGGCCCCGCTCACCCCCTGACTGACACCTCACTTTGAGTCTTTGAGAGGCATTGCAAAATGGCATCCATCACAATGAACAACCTCGTCAAGAAGTACGACGACGGTTTCCCTGCGGTCAACGACGTCTCGATCGACATTGCTGACGGCGAGTTCCTGATCCTGGTCGGCCCGTCCGGCTGCGGTAAGTCCACGCTGCTGCGCATGGTGGTCGGCCTGGAGGACATCACCTCCGGTGACCTGCTGATTGACGGCAACCGCGTGAACGAGAAGGAACCGCGTCAGCGCAACCTGTCCATGGTGTTCCAGAACTACGCGCTCTACCCGTTCCTGACGGTGTACGAGAACATTGCGTTCCCGCTGCGTCTGGCCAAGGGCAAGTTCTCCGATGACGAGATCGACAAGAAGGTCCGCAACGCAGCCGAGCTGCTGGACCTCAACGATCACCTGGAGCGCAAGCCCGGCAACCTCTCCGGTGGTCAGCGCCAGCGTGTGGCCATGGGCCGTGCGATCGTGCGGGACGCCGACGCGTTCCTGTTCGACGAGCCCCTGTCCAACCTGGACGCCAAGCTGCGTGGCCAGATGCGCACCGAAATCGCGCAGCTGCAGCGCCGCCTGGGCATCACTTCCCTGTACGTGACCCACGACCAGACCGAGGCCATGACCTTGGGCGACCGTGTGGCCGTGTTGAAGAAGGGCCGTTTGCAGCAGATCGCCTCCCCGCGTGAGCTCTACGAGCAGCCGGCAAACCTGTTCGTGGCAGGCTTCATCGGAGCCCCGTCCATGAACTTCCTGCCGGCCCGTCGTGACGGCAACACCTTCCACACCCCGATCGGTGACATCCCGGTTCCGGAGCACGCTCAGGGCCGGTTGGACTCGGCAGGCGAGCTGCTGATCCTGGGTGTCCGCCCGGAGCACTTCGCGGATGCCCGCGACGTCCAGGACACCCCCTGGGCCGCCAAGGGTGCCACGTTCGAGGCCGAGCTGACCCACACCGAGTGGTTGGGCAACCAGCAGTACGGTTACGTCCGCTACGAGCAGGACCAGGACATCAAGGCCAAGCTGGATGAACTGGCCAAGGACCTGGACGCGGACGAAATGCCCGCCCAGGTGGTTGTGGAGTTGGACGCTTCCTCCCGCATCCGCGGTGGCAGCAACGCCAACCTGTGGGTGAACACCCGCAAGATGCACGTGTTCGACCCGGAGACCGGTCTGAACCTGACCCGTGACGAGGAAGCCGGAGCCGAGTTGACCCGCGAGGCCAACGAGGAGCGCAAGGCAGAGATCGAGCGCCTGCAGCGCCACGAGTCCTGATCAGACTCCTCACACCATGAAGGCGCCCATCCGGGTCATCCGGGTGGGCGCCTTCATGGTGTGCTCCATGCGCAAGCTGGTGGCAGTTCGGTCCGTCATCAGCCTCTGATGGCGTACCGAACTGCCACCAGCTTTGCTCTCACGCGTTCCAGGCCAGCCAATACACGGCAGCAACGATGCCGATCAGCACGGCACCGGTGAAAACGGACTTGATCCACGGGTAGCGCATCAAGGGCGTGACCAGCTTGGGCCACCGGTTCCCCAGTGCCTTGGGCTCAACGCGTTGGAACTGGGTGGTGGGCACACCCAAGTAGGTGGCCAGCTCCTGCATGGACCTGAGATCCCACACGGTTCCGTCCAGGCGGAACAGGTTGCGACCGTCGTCGTCGACCAGCCACAGGAAGGGCCTTGCCAAGCCGCGCTTAGCGGCCTTGCCGCCACGTTTGCTCCCCTGCCCGGGCCGCTCCAGGGATTCAACGACGACCGCCCCGCGCACCTTCTCCCGTACTGCGTTGCGGAAACCGATCCCGCGTGAGCCCAGGACGTGGGAGGAGGTGACCGCCACGGTGTTGGGACGCAACCACACCCAGCACAGGGCGATGCAGACCAACACCACCACCACGATGATCGCGGAGATGGCCGGTGCCGGGCGGCGCATCCACAGCATGACCAGACAGAGAACCCCCAGGACAGCCGCCGGGAAGCACGCCAGGATCCGCCTTCCCATGGAGGTGATGCGCGGGTGCCACACCTGGCGGACCTGACCGAATCGTCCAGGGATGTGACGGATGTTGTCGGCCACGAATGGGCTCCTCGGTTCGGTGCAATGCTGCAGGAGGCGGTGGCGACCGGCAGGCTCAACCGCCGCGTCGTCGGGCAGGTTAGACCCTAGCAACAGGGGCGTCACCAACAAGGAGCGGGAGGCAAGTTCCGCTACCGTGGTGCGGATGGAACGCAATGATCGGGTGAGCCGGGCGCTGATGGTCTGGCTGTTCATGGTGCTGTTGGCCGTGGCGGCCGCCTGGGTCACGATTTCGCTGGTCAACGAATACATGTACGGCCCGGAGACGGACGTGCGTTCCTACTTCAACCACCTGGAGGACGGTGACGGCGCCCGTGCCCTGGGTGCCATCAACGGACAGGTACCTGATGGCACGGATGCCACGCTGTTGGATGGTGATGCCCTGAAGCAGGCCACGGAGACCTTGGAGGATGTCCGGATCTCCACCATCTCCCAGGACTCTGAGGGTGCCGTGGTCCGCGCCGAATACACCCTGGCCGGTGAGCAGCACTCCACGGACTACAACCTGCACCCGGCGCAAACCCAGTGGGGCTTCTTCACCGTCTGGGCCTTCGATGAAACGCCCCTGCCCACGCTCACCGTGTCCATGCCCGGTGTGACCAGTGCGGACATCAACGGCACCTCCGCCGCCCTGCCGGGCTCCCAGCAGGAGTTCGCGGCGCTGTCCCCCGGGATCTACACGGCCTCCTACAACTCCGAGTACGTCGACGCCCAGCCGCAGTCGGTGGCACTGACCTCCGCTGACCAGGACGAGTCCGTGACCTTGGAGCCATCCGCCTCACAGGCCATGAAGGACCAGGTTCAGCAGTCCATCAGCGCGGATCTCAAGACCTGCACGGATCAGCAGAGCCTTTACCCGTCAGGCTGCCCGTTCTCCTATGAGTTCGACGGCCGGGTGCAGGGCACCCCCACGTGGAAGATCGTGGAGAAGCCGGAACCCTCCATCTCCGTTTCAGCAGGCTCCGCCGACTCCTCCCGCGGCTGGTCCTTGTCCCCCGCCAACGGTGTTGCCGAGGTCAGCTTCACGTCCCTGGACCTCTACGACGGCTCCACGGAGGAGGTCACCGAGCGCGTGCCCTTCACCTATGACGCAGAGCTTGGTTTCGACGACGCCGGTGCGGTGACCGTATCCCGCTGATTCCGGTCTCGGCCCGGGCTACATGTTGGTCCCGGTGACCCACTTCCACACCGGTATACGCACAGGTATATTCGATGGCATGGCCACCACCATCAAAGTCTCGGAAGATCTGCGCGACCGGCTCAACCGTGATGCACGTGCCCGCGGGATGACCGCGGCAGGATTCATCGAATCGTTGCTGGACGGTCACGACCGCCGACGTCGCATGGAGGCCTTCGGACGCTCCTTCCGGCAGGCGGAGTCAACCTACTGGGATGAATTCCAGGCCTGGGACGTCATCACGGACAGCACCGATCACTCATCGACCTCATGACGCGGTCTGCCTCAGAGCTGCACCGAGGTCAGGTGGTCTGGGCCGAGCTGGACCCGGTTCGCGGCCGGGAACAAGCTGGTCGTCGCCCAGCCCTGGTGATCGCCAGTGATCTCTTCCTGCAACAGGCCCACACCTTGGCGGTGATCGTCCCGGCTTCCACCACGGATCGCGGCTGGCCCAACCACGTGTTGCTGCGCGGTCCTGACCTCATCCTGGACCGACCCACGTTCGCCATGACGGAGCAGCCCAGGACCGTCAGCCGCGAGCGTCTGGTGGGAATGGCAGGCACGGTGGATCGCTCCTGCATGCGTGAGGTCGACATGTGGTTACGGGATTTCCTGGCCCTGTACTGAACACACATGACCCGCTGATTCCGGCCTCCACCCGGCCAACGCGTTTGTCCCGCATCAACGCTTGATGCGGGACGAACGCTGCCCCTCGGCGGTCCGTGGCGGTGCCCTCAGTTCAGGCCGCGCAGCTCCAGGGTCAGCTGGTCCTCAGCACCTTCGGTCACGGTGAACGGGATGCCCCAGTCCTGCTGGTAGAGATGGCAGGCCGCGTGATCCGGGATCTGCCCGCCGGGCTCACCGTCGCAGGCGGCAGCGCGAGCCGTGATGTGCAGAACACCCTCCGTGACGCCTTCGGCCAGCACCAGTTGGCGCTGCAGACCCTGAGCGGTCCCATCACCGCTGACCAGCGCCTCTGCCGGTGAGGTGGAGATCTTCAGCTGGGTGGGATCCCCCCACCGGTCATCCAGCTTCTGACCTGCCGGTGCGGCAAAGCGGACATCGATCAGCAGTTGACCCGGTGCCACCGGGGTGCGCTGACGTTGGGAGACGGATGCTCCCTCATCCACGGCTTCCAGAGCCTGCGCAGGTACGGGAACGCGGACCAGGCGGTGCTGGTTGGTTTCCACCACGATCAGCACGGGAGTCTCAGCCGTGAGGTCCAGCAGGAGATCTGATGGTTCCTCCAGTCCGCGGGTCAGCGTGGACAGGTTCCCCGCACCGGGTTCCCACCGGCGGATGGCGCCGTTGTAGGTGTCCGCCACCGCCACCGAGCCATCCGGCAGTGGGGCAACACCCAGCGGATGCTGGAGGCGAGCGTTTTGGGAGTCCCCGTCACGGAAACCGAAATCATACAGACCAAGCCCCACGGCTGAGTCCACGGAGGAAACGGCGCCATCAGCAACGCGCAGTGCCCGCAGGGCCGAGGACTCGGAGTCCGCCATCCACACGGAACCGTCCGAGGACTGCGCCAAACCCGAGGTCTGGGCAAACCATGCCTCCCGAGCCGAACCATCCAGCAGGCCCTCATCACCGGTTCCGGCCAGCACGGACAACACACCGGTGCGTGGGTCAAAGCCGAAGATCTGGTGGGTTCCAGCCATGGCGATGATCAATTGGTCCGTGGCCTCCGACCACAGGACATCCCACGGCGAGGACAGCGCAACATCAGTGGGCTGGGCCTGGGGATCGATGAAGTCGGGATCCACACCCTGCGCTCGCGCCGAGTCCAACAGCCGCTGGACGCCGTTTCCGGCCAGGGTGCTCACCTCACCGGTGCTCAGGTTCAGCCCACGCAGACGGTGATTGACCGTGTCAGCCACCACGACGTCGCAACCCACCTGCTCGCGCACCTGCGCCGGGAGCAGGGCGAGCCCACGGGGTTCGTTGAACTCGGCGGCGGTGGGGCCGCCGTCGTGATGGCCCTTGGTACCGGCACCGAAAGTGGCGCGGACGGTGGTCAGGTCCTCCTCCATCTGGACCAGACGATGGTGGCCGGTGTCAGCCACCAGAACGCTGTGGTCCTCCAGGAGAATGGCCTTCTCCGGGAAGCGGAGGTCACCCTCCGGCTGGGGGCGGGGCACGTACGGGCCGTCCCCGCGGTGCAAGGTGCCGTTGGCCTGGTGTTTGGCCACCAACTCCTCAACCAGGGAGACCAGGCCCTGGACATGACCTTCTCCGGAGAGGTGCGCCACGATGTAGCCCTCCGGGTCCACCACCACCAACGTGGGCCAGGCGCGGGCCGTGAACGCATCCCACGTGCCCAGTTCGGGATCATCCAGCACCGGGTGGTGGATTTCGTAACGGTCCACGGCCGCGGCCAGGGCGTCCGGATCGGCCTCGTGTTCAAACTTTGGCGAGTGGACTCCCACCGTCACCAGAACGTCCTTGTACTGCTCCTCCAACGGACGCAACTCATCCAACACGTGCAGGCAGTTGATGCAGCAGAAGGACCAGAAGTCCAGAATCACGATCTTGCCGCGCAGCTTTTGCCAATCCAGGGACTCGCCGCCCGTGTTGAGCCAGGTGCGCCCCGTCAGTTCGGAGGCGCGCACGCGCGAGATGGTGCTCATGGTGATCCCTTTCGATCTTGGTGGCTGGTACTGCAACTGACGGCTGGTACTGCAACTGACGGCTGGTA
>NZ_JROX01000005.1:0-23449 GCF_000800955.1 Kocuria sp. ZOR0020 | reverse complement strand
CGTTTCGGCTTGCCGTTGAAGGCGATGCCGACCGCGGCGGTTTCCAGCATCTTGGCGTCATTGGCGCCATCGCCCACGGCAATCACCTGTTCCGGGCTGACCTGATCGGCTTGGGCCCATTCCCGCAGCATGCGTTCTTTGACGTCGGCATCCACAATGGGGCCCACCACGCGTCCGGTCAGGTGACCGTCCTCAATTTCCAGTTCATTGGCCAAGTGGTGATCCAGCCCCAGCTTCTGAGCCAGGGGAGTGAGGATCTGGCTGAAGCCCCCGGAGACCACGGCAACGGTGTGCCCGGCACGGTGGAAGGTGTCCACCAGAACGCGGGCGCCCACGCTGAAACGGACCTGTGCCACCACGTCCTCCAGAACGGACACGGGCAGGCCTTTGAGCACCGCCACCCGCTCGCGCAGGGATTGCGCAAAGTCCAGTTCGCCGCGCATGGCACGGTCCGTGACGGCAGCAACCTCCTCCTGGCGGCCCACGTGACCTGCCAGGAGTTCAATGACCTCCTGCTGGATCAGGGTGGAATCCACGTCCATGATCAGCATTTTCTTGGCATCGGGATCAAAGAGCTGACCTGGAATGACGTTGACGTCAACGCTGTGCCAACGGAAGCCCATGGGATCCGGGCGCAGTTGGGTGCGCAGCTTCTCCAGGTCGCCACCGGTGACCCTGGCGGTCATGGCGGAGTACCCGGATGCTTCGGATTCTTCGCTGCCGCCGGAGGCGGTGGAGGTCACGCGAACGCGGCCGTAGTGCTCAACCGTGGCACCGGAGTCCTCGACCTCGGCCAGCATGGCTTCCACGTCTTCTGGCCGCGGGGTCTTGGACAATGCGATCACGGCGAGTTCGTCGGTCATGGCCGGGATTCTATCGGGCGTGCCAGCTGGAATGAACTTGGCAGCCCCGTGCGTGACCAGCGCCTCACCACCCGGAAACCAGCCGGCAACACCATCCGGGAGGCTAGATGATGCGGATTCAAGCTGCTGCCACACACCGCAACCCTGACCCGTCTGCCTGAGCCGCACTACTAGAGTTGTGCCCATGAGCGCTGTTGTGAACATGACCGATGTAGACCTTGTCCGCGGCACCAAGAACCTGTTGAACCAGGTCTCCTGGACGGTTCAGGACAGTGAGCGCTGGGTGGTTCTGGGCCCCAACGGCGCGGGCAAGTCCACGCTGCTCTCCATTGCGGCAGCCCGCCTGCACCCCACCCGCGGTGCCGTGGAGATCCTGGACGAAACCCTGGGCCGCGTGGATGTTTTCGAACTGCGCCCGCGCATCGGCCTGACCTCCGCACCACTGGCGGAGCAGATCCCGGCGCGGGAAACGGTGTTCGACGCCGTTGTTTCTGCCGCCTGGGGTGTGGCCGGCCGGTGGCGAGAGCGCTATGAACAGACCGATGAGGACCGGGCTCATGAGCTCATCAAGGACTGGGACCTGCAGCGGCTGATTGACCGCAAGTTCGGTTCCCTGTCCTCCGGGGAGAAGAAGCGGGTGCTGATTGCCCGCGCCCTGATGACCGACCCCGAACTTCTGCTCCTGGACGAGCCCGCTGCAGGCCTGGACGTGGCCGGCCGGGAAGATTTGGTGGAGCGCCTGGACCAGCTGGCGGCCTCGGAGAATGCGCCCGCCGTCGTGATGGTCACCCACCACCTGGAGGAGGTTCCCCCGGGATTCACCCACGCCCTGTTGATCCGTGAAGGTTCCGTGGTGGCTGCCGGGCCGGTGGGTGAGGTCATGACGCCGCAGGAGCTGTCCGACACATACGGGATGCCGCTTAAGCTCGTGCGGGTGGGCAAGCGCTTCGCTGCCTTCCGTCAGGACTGACGCACTCGTCTGCGCACTGACGGTCACCCCGTGCCGTCTGAGCGGCACCCACACAGCAACAGAGGCTTGAGTCCGTGGAATGGTTCAGTGAGCTGGGCGCCAACTTCCCCTTTGAGTGGTGGCAGGTAGCCCTGATCTTGGTGGCCGGTGTGTGGGCCGGTCTGATCAACACCATTGTGGGTTCCGGCACCCTGGTCACATTCCCCGTGCTGGTGACCATGGGCGTGTCACCGGTCACGGCCACCATGTCCAACGCCATGGGCCTGATTGCCGGGAACCTGACCGGCGCCTGGGGGTACCGCAGCAAACTCAAAGGCGTGGTGCGCACCCTGCTCAAACTCATCCCGTGCTCCGTGGTGGGTGGCGTGGTGGGGGCTGCGTTGCTCATGCACCTGCCGGAGGAGGTTTTTGCCTACGTCGCACCCGTGCTGATCGTGGTGGCGCTGGGGTTCGTGGTCTTTCAGCCCCGGTTGCAGGCGGCCGTCCGGGCCAAGAAGGAGCAACAGGCCAAGCGCGCCGCTGGACGCGCTGAGGCTGCCGGGCAGCAGGCACCGCCGCTGGACCCGGACCGCGAGTCCCAACCGTTGAGCCTCTACATCCTGGTGTTCCTGGCAGCCGTGTACGGCGGCTACTTTGTGGCCGCCCAGGGTGTGCTGTTGCTGGGGATCCTGGGCGTGTTCCTGATGGCCTCCATGCAGTCCGCCAACGCGGTCAAGACCGTTCTGGTGGCTGTGGTCAACATTGTGGCCGCCCTGTCCTACGTGATCTTTGCCTTTGACCGCATCAACTGGTGGGTGGTCCTGCTGATCGCTATCTCCTCCACCGTGGGTTCCTGGGTGGGGGCCAAGGTGGGTCAGCGCCTCTCCCCGGTGGCCCTGCGCACCGTGATTGTGCTCCTGGGTGTGGTGGCCCTGGCCAACATGATCCGCCAGCTCATCTGATCCCCCCGCTTTTCACGACGACGACGGAAGCTGACCCTTGGCCCGAATCATCCACCTCACTGACCCGAATGACTCACGCGTGGCCGATTACACGTCCCTGACGGATGTGGCGCTGCGCCGGAAGTTGGAACCAGAACGCGGGATGTATCTGGCGGAATCCTCCAAGGTGCTGCGCCGAGCCCTGGATGCTGGTCATCAGCCCAGGTCTTTCTTCATGGCGCAGAAGTGGGTGGATGATCTGGCTGATGTTCTGGAAGCGCATCCGGAGGTTCCCGTGTACGTGGGATCGGATGAGGTGTTAGAAGCCATCACCGGGTTCCATCTGCACCGCGGTGCTCTGGCCGCCATGCACCGGCCCGCCCCGTTGGCCCTGGAGTCCGTGGTGGCGGATGCCCGGCGGGTGGCGATCATTGAGGACATTGTTGATCACACCAACGTGGGCGCGATCTTCCGATCGGCGGCCGCCCTGGACGTGGATGCAGTGCTGGTGACCCCGCGCTGTGCGGATCCTCTGTACCGGCGGGCCATCCGGGTGTCCATGGGCACCGTGTTCCAGGTCCCGTGGGTGCGGTTGGAGCACTGGACAGCGGATCTGCAGACCGTCAAGGACGCCGGGTTCCTGACCGCCGCCATGGCCCTGAAGGGTGACTCCTTGACCTTGGACCAACTGGGTGCTCGAGTCCGTGGCTCCGGGGAGAAGCTGGCGTTAATCCTGGGCACGGAAGGCAACGGCCTGGGGGAGGCCACCATCCATCAGGCGGATGTGACGGTGAAGATCCCCATGTCCCACGGCGTGGATTCGCTGAACGTGGCTGCGGCCTCAGCCGTGGCGTTCTGGGAGACGCGGCCATGAGCGGGAGATGACCCGCGGCGTCGTCGTCGTAGTCATGCGATTGTCAGGGAAATGACCCGCTGCGGTGAGCGCAGCGGGTCATTTCCCTGTCAGACGCGGCCCTTACCGGTAGGAGCGGTAGATGAACGCCGCCATGGCGTCCCGGTTAGTGGTGTTCAACGGACGGAACGTGCCGTCAGCCCACCCGGTGGTGACGCCGCGGTCTGCCAGCCAGTGGATCTCCCGGTAGAACTGCTGCCCGGGCCGCACGTCAGAGAACCGGGAGTTCACCGGTGCCGTGTAGGCCGGGGACCCTGCCAGGCGGTAGAAGATCGCGGCCGTGGCATCCCGGGTCACGTTGTTGTTGGGGCGGAACGTGCCGTCGGACCAGCCCTGCATGATGCCCGCACTACGGGCCCAGGTGATCTCCTTGTAGAACGGGTGTGAGGTGGAGATGTCCGCGTAGGGGGAACGCGCCGGGGGAGTGAAGGCCGGTGAGCCGGAGACACGGTAAGCCACGGCGGCCATGGCGTCCCGGTCGATCTTGTTCAGCGGGCGGAAGGTGCCATCCGGCCAGCCGTTGAGGTAGCGGTTGTCACGGACCCACGTGATTTCCCGGGCGAACTGATTGTTGGCTGAAACGTCAGCAAACGGGGCGCCGGAGGCAGCCACGGAGGCCACCGCCCGATTCGGTGCCACCTGCAGAACGCCGAGTTGTCCGGTGGAGGTGGTCTTCAGCGTGCGCTCGATCTGATCCACGCTCAGGGACGGGTTGGCGTCCTTCATCATGGCCACGGTGCCTGCCACAAAGGGGGCGGCCATGGAGGTCCCGTACTTGTAGCCGTACATGGGCGTGCCGTAGGTGCGGGTACCGGAGTTCATGGTGGAAACAATGGGCGCAGTCTGGGTGCCACCCGGTGCCAGGACGTCAACGGAAGGCCCCCAGTTAGAGTAGGAAGCCCGTGCCCCGTTCTGATCTGCTGCACCCACCACAATGGTGCGTGCGCAGTTGGCCGGCGGGTAGTTGGCTGCGTCCCGGTTGGCGTTGCCTGCAGAAGCCACCACGGGAACGTTGCGGTTGTAGGCGTAGTCAATCGCGGACTGCATGGTGGTGCTGCATGCGCCCAGCAGATTCAGGGACATGTTGATGACCGTGGCGGGCGTGGGCGCAGTGACACCGTCGATCGTGGCACCGGCGGCCCAACGGACCCCGGCCACGATGTCTGATTCGTAACCGTAGGTGCAGGAGCCCAGGACTCGAACGGGCATGATGCGGGCATCGCGTGCCACGCCTGCCACACCTTGAGCGTTGTTGGTGTTGGCTGCGGCAATGCCTGCCACGTGTGTGCCGTGCCAGGTGGCATTGCATCCGGAGATCTCGTACCGGTCGCCTGGATCGGTGGGATCGGAGTCACGGCCGTCACCGTCAATGGCGAACGTGCCGCCGTAGTTGGTGGTCATGTCACGGCCCTGGACCAGTTTGCCGTTGATGTCCGGGTGGGTGGAGATTCCGGTGTCCACCACGGCAATCACCTGGCCGCGCCCCGTGGCCCCGGACCATGCGGCAGGAACGTTGCGGCCCAGCACGTTGTACTGCAGGTTCAACAGGGGGTCATTGGTGGCAGCAGCCAGGGCCAGGCGGTCCGGTTCGGCGTAGTCCACACGCGGGTCCGCTTCCAGCTCCGTGATCAGCTCCTCCTGGGCCTGTGGATCCAGGGTGTCCTGGAAGGCCATGACGTCAGTGCCGTCATCCAGGGTGTTGATGGTTTCCGGGGTTTCCGACTCACTCAGCCCGGCTTCCTGGGCCACACCAGCGGAGTCAGCGGCTTCAGCCACCACGTCCTCCTTGAGGGAGTCGTCCGTGGCGGGTTCGTGGAACTTGACCATCAGGCGGTCCGTGTCCTGGGGGAGCTCATCCGGGGAGGTGGGCCCCTGAACATCGGTGGCCTCGGCCGTGACGGCCGCAATGGCATCGGACTCGCGCTCTTCCGTGAGCTCACCGTCCAGGGCATTCGGTGCGGGGGATTCGACGACGCCGTCCGGTGCACCACCTTCTGTGGCCGTGGCTGCGGTGGCACCGATCAGAGGTGCTGCCACCAGTGCCACGGTCAAACTCAGGGCGGCGCTGGGGCGTAAGAGGGCGTGGGGGAACCGAGAAGGCAATGGCATGGGGAGATGCATCCTTGGGAACTGGGGGGGGAACTGGGACCGGGGGGAAGTCCTGTCAGATGATGCAAAGTCAACTGACCCAGACCACCTTACGAAATGAACCCGCAGATCGCAGGCTTTGACATGATGTTTTTGTGATCTTGCCCGCGCCGTGCGCGGACCCCTGAGTCCCAGGAGACCCCTGGTGTAGACTTTCCGGCTGGTGTCCTCCGTGACACCCGCAACCCAGCGTCATCGTGCCTGGCAAAATCCAGTCACCCAAGAGCCAAGGAATTCACGCTCATGAAGAACGACATCCACCCAGATTACCACCCGGTTCTGTTCCGCGATCTGGCATCCGGCAAGACTTTCCTGACCCGCTCCACCGCCACCTCGGCCAAGACCGAGCAGTGGGAGGACGGCAACGAGTACCCGTTGATCGAGGTTGAGATCTCCTCCGAGTCTCACCCGTTCTACACCGGCAAGCAGCGGATCATGGACTCCGCCGGCCGCGTGGAGCGCTTCAACGCTCGCTTCAAGAACTTCGGCAAGCCCTCCAACTGATGCAGTGGGTGATGCCCTGAGCATCGCCGCAGCACACGGCCTGCCCGGACGCCGGTTGTCACCACCATCACGTGGTTGACAACCGGCGTCGTCGTTTCTGACGCGCAACGGACGGATAGGCTGACGCTGATGATCCCCCCACCTCACCATCACCCCCAGTCCCGGCACACGATCAAGAAGCAACCGTGGATCGCCCTGACCGCGGTGGCCACCATGCTGCTGGTCGGCTGTGGATCCGACGAATCCACGGGCCCGGGCGACACACAGCCCTCCGACCCATGGCCTCTGTCCGCTCCCCCCGAAGACCCCATGGGGTGGATCGCCGAACAGCGTGAGCCCCCGGCAACGAGCTCACCGACTGCAGGCGCATCAGCGTCCCAGGCCGCTGTTACCGTGGACGTCGACGGGACGGGCCCGGGATCTGCGTACACGACGGCGGGTGCCGGGATCTCCTTTGAGGCAACAGATTTGGCCGACGAGCGGCTCAGCGCGGACAACGCTGACCTGGTGCGGATCCTGGATCAGATGGATCAACCCACCCTGCGTTTTGGTGGCAATGCGGTGGATCGCAGGTTCTTCTACACGGACTCCGGGGAGCCCACTCCCACGGACTGGCCGCTGCGGGACGGGGAGAGCATCACCACCGTGACGCCGCAGGACCTGGAACGGTTGGCCGGGCTGGCAGAAGCCACGGATACCCATGTGATCCTGAGCGTGAATCTGGGCGAAAACGATCCTGACCGCGCAGCACGGTTGGTCGAACAGGCCGATCAATCTTTGGGGGACCGGCTGGTGGGCGTCATGATTGGCAATGAGCCCAACGGATATGCCCTGGGCCCGGAGAACCCGCTGAGCATCAAGGACTCGGACTGGGACGCGGAGGCCTTCCAGCAGAACTGGGAGGAGTACGTGAACGCTATCCGCGCCAAGACCCCGGACACCCGCATTGTTGGTCCAGGCGCCTATGAGGCCCAGTGGTGGCGGACGGTCACCGAGTCCGGGGTCCCCAACACGGCATTGGCCGTTCACCAGTATCCGCTCTCCGAATGCGGTGACCCTGAGGACACCGGATATCAAGCCGGCAGCGCGCCCACCATTGAGAACACGGTGTCTGCCACCACACGTGACCGCGTGGATGACCTGCTGGGACAGGCAGTGCAGATCGCTGACGACGCCCAGATGGAGACCTGGGTCACGGAGACCTCCGCATCGTCCTGTTCCGGGTCCAATGACCTCACGGAAACCCTGGCGGCCGGGCTCTACAGCGCGGACTACGTCTTGCGGGCCCAGCAGCTGGGCGTGGACCGGATCGACTTCCATTCATCCCTGTTGCCATGTGCCGGTGGGCCACCCATGTCCGTGGTGTGCTCCTCCGGCACCTTGGCCAATCCCGGATCAGCTTTTGTGCCCCGCACCAACGGTTTGGCACTGGCCCTGGTGGGTTCTCTGCCTGCCGGTGACTTCCTGGACACCGCACTGACCCCCTCCGGCAGCTCGACTACCGCAGGGTCCACGGGACGGGACGCGGTCTCCTACGCGGTCCAACATGCCGACGGCTCCATGTCCGTGGTCCTCATCGATTTTCGTGACCCCCAGGAGAACTCCGCGCGTTCAGTGGCCATCAACCTGCCCGAGCAGATCGGGGGCGCCACGCAGACCACCTTCAGTGGCACGGACTTCCGCGAGAACTACCCGGAAGCGACCCTCTTTGACAGCTATGACCGCAACTCTGCCTCGAACAACGACAATTACCCCATAACCGCCGACGACGACGGCGTGGCCATGGACATCCGGGGGGCCACCAACCCTGTGGCGGAGGGCCGACCCTCCGTGGACGGATACGGTCTGCCGCTGATGCCACCTCGGCTCCAGCCTGAGATCTCCGGGGTGAGCTCCGGCGATCAGGGGATTAGGACGATGATCTCTCCCGGGTCCGTGTCTGTGATTTCCACGCGGCCCCTATGATGAAACAATCCCTGACGAATGACGTGTTGTCCGCCATTTGGTGGACCGTGCGAACCCCACTCTGGCCCCCGACCCTGCAAGGACATGCCCATGGCTCGCGACCTCCAAGATGACCTTTTTGGTGATTCCCCCGCGAATTCAACGTCAGCCACGGAGCCGTCCCGGCGCAGAAAGCGTGGCCGCCGCGTGGTGCTGACCATCCTGGTGCTGTTGCTGGTGCTGATTCTGGGTGTGGTGGCCGCAGTGTTCATCTACCTCAGCTCCTTGAGCCGCAGTTATGACAACAACGTCACCTCGGTGCCGTCGGCCTCGGCCTTTCCGGAAGGGGATCGGCCGCAGGACACGGAGAGCACCACTATCCTGTTGCTGGGCTCTGACAAGCGCCCGGAGGGTGGCGGTGAGCTGGGCCGTGAGGGCGAGCGCGCGGACTCCATCATGTTGATGAACATCCCTGCCGATGGCAGTGCGGTTTACGTCATGTCCGTCATGCGTGACACCTGGGTGGAGATCCCCGGTGTGGGCCAGGGCAAGATCAACTCTGCCTTCCAGCACGGCGGGATGCCGCTGATGGTGGAGACCCTGGAAGGGTATTTCGGTACCCACATTGATGAAGTCATGGAAGTGGACTTTGCCGGTTTCCAGGGTGTGACCGACGCGTTGGGTGGCGTGACCGTGGACGTACCGCAGGACTTTTCCACCCGGGAGGGCGTGCAGTTCACGGCCGGCCCCATGGAAATGGACGGAGAAACCGCCCTGGCTTTTGTGCGTGAACGGTATGCCTTCACGGACAGTGACTACACCCGTGTGCAGAATCAGCGCGCCTACATCCGCGCGGTCCTGAACCGCTTCCTGGAACCGTCCACCTTGACCAACCCGGGCAAGATCTCAGACATCGTGGAAACCATCTCCCCGTATCTGACGGTGTCTGAGGGCCTTGACTCCGGTTACATCCGTGGGCTGGTTCCGGAGTTGGTGGGCACCACGGGATCGGACATCCACATGTTCACGGTGCGCACCAACGGGATCAGCACCGCTGATGACGGCCAGTCGATTGTTCTCCCCGATGAACAGGCCATGCAGGACGTGGGGGATGCCATCAACAACGGCACCTTGGATGACTATTACTCCCAGCACGGCAATGACGACGGGAGCGGCCTGTAAACATGGATGTCCAGCGCGCTGGTCCGCCAGTGCAGGGCATCCAGGTAGGCACTCCCATGAAGGTCCTTCTGCTCACTCACTCCTACTGGCCGGAGCATTCACCGCCCCAACGGCGGTGGCAGTCTCTGATCCGTCATCTGCGTCCGCGCGGGTGGCAGGTGGTGGTGGTGACCCCGGTGGCGCATTACAGCCACGGGCCTGATTACTCTCGTTCCACCCGTGGGCGGCTGCGGGGGATTCAGACGGGGCTTCTGGGAGAGCAGATCCTGCGTGTGCCGTTTCTGACCGGCAAGGATCATCGGGTCACCAAGTTGGTGGATCAGCTGTTCACGGCCGGTTGCAGTGTGCTGCGTTCCTTCACCGTCAGTCGGCCCGACGTCGTTGTGGTGACCGCACCCTCCTTGCCGCTGATGGCTGCCGGCTGGTGGGTGGCCACGGTGCGGCGGGTGCCGCTGGTGGTGGAGATGCGGGATGCCTGGCCCAATCTGGTCACGGATTCCGGCGTGGCCGTGGGCCGGGCGCAGTCCTGGATCAACCGGGCTGTGGAGTTCGTGCAGAATCACGCGGACACGGTGGTCACGGTCACGGAAGGCTTTGCGCAGACGCTGCGGGACCGCGGTGTTCAGCGGGTGGTGACCATACGCAACGGCGTGCAGGTGACCAACACTCCGCTGTTGCCTCCGGTGCCACAGCGGGATCGCCTGGAGGTGCTGTACCTGGGCAACCACGGGGAGAGCCAGCGCCTGGAGCGCCTGATCGAGGCCGCAGCTCTGGTGGGTCCGGCCATGCGGTTGACCATGATCGGTCAGGGCTCGCAGAAGGCCGGCTTGATGGCGCGTGCTGCCGCTCTGGGCGTGGAGGTCCAGTTCTTGGACTCGGTGTTCAGGGAAGATGTTTTTGCACAGTACAAGCAGGCTGATTCATTGGTGATCTCACTGCGGGATGACTGGAAGTCCTTTGAGGCCACCATTCCCTCCAAGACCTATGAGGTGATGTCCGTGGGCCGCCACATCACCGGCGTGGTCAAGGGGGAGGCTGCCCGGATCCTGGAGGATTCAGGGGCCGGGGACATTGTGGCTGGGGAGCCGGAACAGATTGCCCAGTTGTGGCGCCGCTTGGCCACTGACCGCACCCTCCTGGAGGTCGACGACGCCGGCCGCCGGTGGGTGGCCGCTCATGCCAACTACACGGACCTGGCGGGGGAGTACGACCTCGTGATGCGTGAGATCTTGGCCCGCCGACATAAGGCGGTGAGCACTAGTGACGCCGCCTGATGTCGCATCCCCGCAGACCACACCACGTGTCTGCTGGCCCAACAACCTGCGCCTGGTGCTATCCACCATTGCCGAGCATTCCAGCACCGATCCTGTGGTGTTTGCCTTGCAGGTCTCCAGGCGCCTGCCTGTTGGTTTGACCCGCAAGATCGCTGGTCCGCTGACACGCATCACGCCCGTGGCACCCACCGTGGCGGCCGTGGCCATGCACGTTGCCGGGCGTTCCAGTGCATTGGACGAGTTGTTGGACCGGGCGGGTCGTGACCATCCGGCGGGTGGTGACCAAGAGAAGGTATGGGGGCGTCGTCGTCGGGAGAAGCGCAACCGCAGGCTGGCTGATGTGGCGCTGGCAGTTGATGCGGTGGACCACGCCTTCCGGTTGACAGCTGATCTGCCGCCGGGACTGCCCGGTGCGTCCGGTACCCGGGCGCGGCGGGACTGGTACCTGGGGGACATGGCTTCTGCCGTTCACACGCTGCAGCACGCGTGGTTGACCGGTGCGGCCAGCCGCGGTGAGAAACGACAACTGCCGCGACTGGCGGATGAACGCGCACAATTCCACGGTGCCCGGCCCAACCTGCAGCGGGCCCTGGACGAGGACCTGTGCATGCTGGCCCAAACCTACTCGCCGCGGCCCAACACCGTGGTGCACGTACTGACCAACTCGGTGCCACACACCTCCAGTGGGTACGCGTTGCGGTCCCACTCGCTGTTGTCCGCGCAGGCTCGTCAGGGGTGGGAGGTCCACGCGATGACACGCCCGGGGTATCCCATTCAGGTGGGCAAGATCGGGGCGGCCGAAACGGATGTGGTGGACGGCGTGACGTATCACCGGATCAACCCTGCGCACCTGCCATCCACTGCCACGGGGCGCTTGGAGTTGTTTGCTCAGGAACTGTTGGTGCGGTGTCTGCTGACCCGGCCATCCGTGTTGCACACCACCACGCATTTTGTGAACGCCCTGGTGGTGCGAGAAGTGGCGCAGATCCTGGGGATCCCGTGGGTGTACGAGGTCCGGGGTCAGTTGGCAGACACCTGGGCCTCCCGCAGGCCCCCGGTGGCTGCGGCCTCCGAGCGCTACCTGTGTTTCACGGCTCGTGAGGCGGAGGCTTTGGTGAATGCCGACGACGTCGCAGCACTGGGTGGTGCCATGGCACAACGCATCCAGGAGATCACCCGCGGACACGTACAGGCCGGAGATGTCCGGCTGGCACCCAATGCGGTGGGTCCTGCGCATGAGGAGCAGCCGGTGCCTGTGGCTGACGCCCGTGCGGCAGTGAACCTGCAGGCCCACGGTGTGGCACCGGAGGCGTTCCTGGTGGGCAGCGTGACCAGCGTGGTGGATTACGAGGGCCTGGATGATCTGATCCGCGCGGTCGCCATGCTGCCGCAGGACGTGGTTGGGACCATTGTGGGCGATGGTGAAGCCCGGCCGGGACTTCAGGACTTGGCCAAGACTCTGGGGGTTGCCGACCGCATGGTGTTTGTGGGCCGCGTGTCTGCGCAGCAAGCCCGCTCATGGCAACGGGCGCTGGATGTGTTTGTGGTTCCACGCCGCAACAGGGTGGTCACCCGGGCTGTGACACCCCTGAAAATTGTGGAAGCCAGCGCCAGTGCGGTGCCCGTGGTGGCCTCTGATCTGCCGGCCATCACGGAAACGGTGCGTGACGGGGTCACCGGGATCCTGGTGCCGCCGGAGAACCCCAGTGCACTTGCCAACGCGCTCCGCGCCTTGTGGGCTGATCGGGGGATGGGGCTTAGACTCGGACAGGCCGGCCGGCAGGTGGTTCTGGAACACAGGACTTGGTCTGCCGTGACCAGTGGCACCATCGCCCGGTACCAAGAACTCATGCAACATCCAACCCGGCCGTCAACCACCGCAGCATCAACCCCCAGGAGGACAGCGTGAGCCCCAGACGCAGCACCAGCCCCTCCGCCCGGCCCCGCACGCCCAACACCAAGGCACCGTGGGAGGGATTGTCACAGGCCGTGGTGGGCCCGCAGTCCAAGAGACACGTGATCGATACCAGCCGTCTGCAGCCCGTGGGCGCACGTCCCCCCCTACTGGATTACATGGTCAGCTTGTGGGGCGCACGGCACTTTGTGCTTTACGACGCCCGCGTGCGGTTGTCCGTCAGCCAGGACCACACCATTTTGGGGAAGACGTGGCTGATCCTGAATCCGATTCTGTTCGGCCTGACGTTCTACCTGATTTTTGGGCTGCTCCTGCAGACCAACCGTGGCATAGAGAACTTCACCGGTTACATCATCATCGGGTTCATGATGTTCTTCTACACCACCCGAGCCTTCACCACAGGGGCTCGATCTATTGCCAACGGCAAGAACCTGATCCGCGGTTTCACCTTCCCCCGGGCTGCATTGCCGCTGGCCATCAACCTCCGGGAAGCCCTCAGCCAGGTCTACGTGCTGATCGCCATGGTGATCCTGGTGCTTCTCACGCCGCCGTCAGAACCCATTGGACTGCACTGGTTGCTGGTGATCCCCATTTTCCTGCTTCAGACCTTCTTCAACTGGGGCCTGGGCATGTTGTTTGCTCCGCTGGTGCACCGCATACCGGACGTTGGCAACATCATCTCCGTGTTCACGCGCTTGTGGATGTACGGATCTGGTTTGTTTTATGACCCCAGCCGGTTCACGGACAATCAGCTCATTCTGATGCTTTTCCACGCCAACCCGCTCTATCAGGTTTTGGAGATGACCCGCGAGGTCCTCCTCTATGACACCGTGCCGTCCCTGGAACGTTGGGCCATCCTGACCGTCTGGGCTGGCGGCGCCTGGCTGCTGGGCATGATCGTTTTCTGGCGCAATGAAGAAAGCTATGCCAATGAGCGACGCTGATTCTCTGTTCGAAGACCCCAGTCAAGGCGTGCCGGAGGACTCCCGGACGCAGGCGTTGCACCGCGTGCGTCATGATGCCACCACGCTCATGGACGCCGTTGAACCGGTTCGTCCTGCCGTGGTGATCGATGACGTATCCATGGTCTACACCGTGACCAGCACCGGCTCCAAGGATGAACAGCAGGTGGGTGGTCTGCGTCGCATGGGTCGGCGCGCCCTGGGACGCCCACCCATCGTGAAGAACCAAGCGCTCTCAGGCATCCGCTTGATGGTTGAGGAGGGTGAGTTCGTCGGCTTCATCGGCCGCAACGGGTCCGGCAAATCCACCCTGATGAACATTGTGGCCGGTCAGATGAATCCCACGGAAGGCCGTGTGTGGGCAGTTGATCGCCCGGCCAAGCTCGGCGTGAACGTGGCCCTGGTTCCGGCCCTCTCCGGAGAACGCAACATCCGGCTGGGCTGCCTGGCGCAGGGGATGTCTCCGCAGCAGGTGGACGCCGTCTTCGACGAGTTGGTGGACATTGCCGCTCTTGAAAAGGCCCTGTATTGGCCCATGAAGGCATATTCCTCCGGCATGGCCGCCCGGCTGCGGTTTGCCGTGGCCACCGCCACCAACCCCCACATCCTGATCCTGGACGAGGCACTGAACACCGGTGACGCTCAGTTCCAGGCCCGCGGCCAGGCCCGAATGCAACAAATTCGCGACGACGCCGGCTGCGTACTGTTTGTCTCCCACTCCATGAGTGAGGTTCGCCAGATGTGCACCCGGGTGGTGTGGCTGGATGAAGGCCACGTGATCATGGACGGTCAGCCAGATGAGGTTGTGGACCAGTACAGCCAGTACATGAAAATGATGGCGGACGGGAACTTGATCAGCGCACGGGCACACAGGGATGAACAGGCTCAGCGCTACCAGCCGGTGGCCTGGGTGGGCAGCATCGCATGATCGCTGGAGACCGCGACTGGAAACAGTACGTTCGGGATGCCAGAACCGCCATGTGGCACTTGCGCGATGGTGGTGTGGAGCAAATGCGGCGCTACTTGCGCCGTCGTCGCTTGCCGTCCAGCTCTGCTGCGCCCACCCTCACCTCGGCTGAACACAGCACGGGCACGTCTGGGTCAAGACATCGTCAATCAGGTGCCGCACCGCGTGGTGTCCAGGCCATCACCGCCGGTGACCGACTGAGTTTTCCGGAGTTCAAAGCACCAGGGACTCGGCGCAGAGCATTCGGTGACGTCACGGTGGCCACCATCCTGGACGATTTCTCCTCCCAGGCCTTTGGGCATGAGTGGAACCAGATTCCCCTCCAACGTGACACCTGGAAGACGCAGTTGGATGAGCACCAGCCGCGTCTGCTGTTTGTGGAGTCCGCCTGGCACGGGAATCAGGACCAGTGGCAGTACCAGCTCACAGGCACCTCCGGGGTCAAAGAACCGTTCAAGGACTTGCTGGCTGAGTGCTCACTGCGCGGGATCCCCACGGTGTTCTGGAACAAGGAGGATCCGCCGCACTACAGCGACTTCCTGGAATGTGCTGGTCTGTTCGATCACGTTTTCACCTCGGATGTGAACCGGGTGGAGCACTACCGCCGGGATCTTGGACATGACCGCGTGGGTGTACTGGCATTCGCCGCGCAACCGGCGGTCCACTCACCAGCCAGACCGGCTCACGGCTTCCACGAACGTGATGTCGCCTTTGGCGGCATGTACTTTGCCCACAAGTTCCCGGAGCGTAGGGAACAGATGGACCTGCTGCTGGGTGGCGCATCTGACGTTTCGCCAAAAATGCAGCATGGCCTGGAGATCTTCTCCCGCTACCTGGGGGATGACGACCGCTACCAGTTCCCAACCCCCTTGGACAGGCGTGTGGTGGGATCCCTGAACTACGCGCAGATGCTCACCGCATACCAGGCGTACAAGGTGTTTTTGAACGTGAACTCCGTGGTGGATTCGCCGTCCATGTGCGCGCGACGCATCTTTGAGATTATTTCTCGCGGGACCCCTGTGGTATCCACCCCATCAGCTGCCGTGGGAGAGTACTTCCGGCCTGATGAACTCCCCGTGGTGGCTGACCGCCAGGCTGCCGGCGACGTGATCCGAACCCTGGTCCGCAGTCCGGAATACGCAGACCGTATGGTGCGCAAGGCTCAACGCCGCATCTGGGACCAACACACCTACACTCACCGCGCCGCCGAGGTGCTCTCAACGGCGTTGGGTCCACGCCCTGACGGCAGCCCGTGGATGCCGGATCAGCCCTCCGTATCCGCCATCCTGTGCAGCAACCGGCCCCAGAACCTCCCCTCAGCCATCCAGACCATCGGGTCTCAGGTGGGGGTCGACCTGGAACTGGTGATCGTGAGCCACGGGACGGAATCTGAGGTGCGGTCTCTGCGGGACATGGCCGAGGCCTACGGTCTGGCCAGAGTTCAAGTCATCTTCGCGCCGGTCGAGTGGACGCTGGGGGAGTGCCTCAACGCAGGGGTGGCTGCCTCCCACGGGGACGTGATCACCAAGATGGACGACGACGACTGGTACGGCCCCAACTATTTGCGAGACCAACTTGCCATCATGCGCGCCACAGGTGCAGACATTGTGGGCAAACAGGCCAGCTACATGTACGTGGAGTCCTACGATTCAACGCTGCTGCGGTTTGCCGAACGTGAGCACCGTTGGACGGACATGATTCTGGGTCCAACCCTGATGGCCAGACGTGCTGTTTTCGCTGACAACCCATTCGAAGCACGCACCACCGGTGAAGACAGTGCATTTCTGCGCTCCGCTCTCGGCAAGGGTTACAGCGTCTATGCATCTGACCGATTCAACTTCAGGCAGTACCGCGGCGGGCATGACCACACGTGGAGCGTGCAAGATCAGCACATCATGTCCACGGGAGTTGTGGCCACAATGGGGGACTGTCTGGATCACATCTGGTTATGATGACTAAGGTGGAATCAAACCACACTCAACGCACCACGGCTCGAAAACACGCCTGACCGTACTGCATTTCCCTCAACCTCAAAGGAAACGATTCATGACTGACACCCCCCAATCGGTTGTATTCGTAGGACTGGGTTACATCGGTCTGCCCACGGCAGTGACTCTGGCCAACAGCGGCGTGCGGGTCAAGGGTGTGGATGTCAACCACTCTGTGGTTGAGCGAGTTTCCCGCGGTGAAGTCACCATTGTGGAGCCAGGCCTTGAGGACGAACTGCGCAAGGCCGTTGATTCGGGCAACCTGACGGCCCACACGGACATGCAGTCTGGGGATGCCTACGTCATCGCAGTGCCCACGCCGTTCAAGGAGAACTACGAAGGCGACACCTCATACATTGAGGCCGCAGCGGCAAACATTGCACCCCTGCTGCAGGGCGATGAACTGGTCATCCTGGAATCAACCTCCCCACCGTCGACCACCCGGAAGCTCGCGGAGGTGTTGATCCAGACCCGCCCTGACCTCACCGTTGATCCGGAGGAAGCTGCCACGGGTGACACTAAGTTGATCCACCTGGCTTATTGCCCCGAGCGGATCTTGCCGGGCAAGGCCATGGAAGAGCTGATCACCAATGACCGAATCATTGGTGGTATGACCCCGGAGGCAGCCAAGCGCGGCCGGGCTGTGTACCAAACGTTCTGTCAGGGCGAACTGCTGGAGACGGATGACGTCACCGCGGAGATGGCCAAGCTCACGGAGAACTCCTTCCGTGATGTCAACATCGCGTTTGCTAATGAGCTCTCCCTGATTTCCGACAAGCTGGGGATCGATGTCTGGGAACTGATCGAACTTGCCAACCACCACCCGCGCGTGAACATCTTGCAACCTGGCCCCGGAGTGGGCGGGCACTGCATTGCAGTGGATCCGTGGTTCATCGTCTCCTCCGACCGGGAGAACTCGAACCTCATCCGCACCGCCCGAGAGGTCAACGACGGCAAGCCGCACTGGGTGATCAACAAGGTCAAGGGAGCTGCTGCTGACAACAGCTCACCGGTGATCGCAGCCCTCGGCCTGGCCTTCAAGGCCAATATTGATGACCTCCGGGAGTCTCCGGCTCTGGACATCGCCAAGGAGTTGGCCGCCTCAACACCGGATGCAACCATCCTGGCGGTTGAGCCCAACGTGGATACGCTGCCCAAGGCTCTTGAGGGTCTCAGCAACGTCGAATTCGCCGAGTACCGCGACGCCATCGACCGTGCTGATGTAGTGCTCCTATTGGTCGACCACGACGATTTCAAGGAACTGCCTGCCACCGCCTTGGCCGGCAAGGAAGTTGTGGACACCAAGGGGCTTTGGCGTCACTGACATCAACTAGCGTTGAGAATGTCGATGATGTGGGGCATGTCCATGGGATTGTGCCCCGCATTCTCGTCAGCATATCGGTGAATCTCCACTGCAGCTGATTGACGCGGGTAGTTCTTCAGAAATGCCTCCATCTGGGGGAGATCCACGGTTGCGTCATGCTTGGATTCAGTGTTGACGTAATAATCAACCCGCAAGGCTTCGGGGCGGGTGGACAGCAGGCGGAGCACACCTGTCTGGTGGGGCAACCGTCGCCGCAATTCAGACGGCAGTTCATTACCAAGACGAGAAGCCCGCAGCTCATTCACGGCACCAGCCATCCAGCGAGTCCAATCGAACTGCGCGTTGTTAACAATGGCGCGACTGCCATGATCGAAATGCGCCAAAGCCAGCGCCCAAAAACCACCAGCAGACGATCCAAAGTAAGTTGTGGGCTCGCCACTGCTCCCATTCAGTGCGTCAGCAATGAGACGCACAATGTCGCCAACTTTCGGAATACACCAATCACCAAAACCAAGGATTCCCCACGACAACGGGAGTGCATGAGGCCCGACCGTCCCTGGATCGCAAACATAAATCTGATTTACATACAATTCATGACAGAATGACGAACGCTGAAATACAGGATTACGCTCAGTACGATGCAGGTCCACCGCCCCATTTGACAGCACAACCGTTCGAGTTGCACCGGACCTCTTCACCACAAGCAATGGAACAATACAACGTTCGTTAATTACGAATACTTTTGAAATAGTGTCGTTGAAACAATTACCGCGGACCCATGCACTCAGGTCACCGATTGTGGAAACACTGAATCCACTTCCATTACAAATACGATCATCGAAGAACGGATCAACATAAGACGATTCCAATCGCGTTGGCCCCCGATGGACCGTTGGATTAAATTCAACCTCAGAGACCCAACACCGACTTGCCGCCTCCCATGTGACCATGTCAATACGATCTTCAATTACCGTAATCTTGATCTCAACCAAATCCCGGGCGTTCAAATTTAATATCCGTATAAAATTTTCGCCTTGCCCACGCCCACTTTTCCACCGCCGCAACACGTCGCCGTTGACCAGTACGGCCAATACCCAAACGCCCACTGCCTTGAAGTTGCGGTATGGCTGATTCAGAATGAACGACAGCTCACCTGCCTGCTCGATCCGATGAAACTGACGGGAGACGGTCGTACCCGCGCAGAACGACTCGGCTGGCACGACAAGAACCGGGTCGTCCATGACGACACTCTCCAACTCAACACCATCAGCAATTACCAGCTGATGCGGGGTCAAGGACAGTCCCACGATCGGTGGCCTCCTTCCTCGAAACAGCTTTCAGAGATCAAACAGTCAAGACTAGACGGACTCACCGTAAGGGCAAGACCAAACGGCACAACCGTGGCCCGCAACCACACATCGAGCTCATGTGCACACAGAGACGACATGCCGGTCTGTCCACCTGCACTCCGTCGCACCTCCTGTCCACAATATGGCTTACAATACACGCAGATGCCACGGCGCCGCGCGCGGCCACCCACGAAAACCAAGGATGCACATGAAACCCTCAGAGGACGTCCCTGACTTCACCTCCGATTTGCGCAAAACTAGAATCCAGGACTATCGACACACGATCAACGTTGAACCCGGACAAGAATTTCGCGTTCTAATCGATTCATTTTCCTCCGATCCCGCAATCGAACGATCAGCATTAATACAGATTATAGTAAAAGATTCTCAAGGCATTCGCGTCCCAGTCCCCAAATGGACAAGTATGTCTGCACGTGTATTTGAATACAAATACCTTAATGATGGCGATGTGCTTTCACCCGCTACCACAGATTTTCGTGTACTCATGCCGGAGAACGCTGAAACACTGGAACTCATTGGCCATCAATGGCGAGCTAATGCTAATACTTTGATACTTGGTGACCCCATCGTTCACCTGATGGGATCGGACGCGCCTTTGCCGATGACTACTGCCACCAAAGCGGCCATCGGATGGAAAGGCAAAGAATTCAAGCACAGCATAGCCATTCCACGGGAAGCCCAGGAAACAACCGTTTACATTTATGCGACAGCGGGCACACAAGGTACCGCACCGGTAACGGTTTCTATTTATGACGATCAAAAGCGCAAACTGCTGCCACCCGAGGGTCTGCCCACCCACGCCAAATTTGGCACCTTCACCTCCATAAGCGTCGATGAGTACCAAATTCGTTCGGAGTTCACCATTACGTTACCTCAGTGCGCAGCGGAAATAATATTGACGGGTGTCGATTGGACCAATCGCACGCCCACCTTTGATCAAGTGCCCGAAGCAGTGTTCGCCGCAAACAATTCATTGGCTACGGTCTATGAATTCATTGACAGCAACAAGGATCGCCCCCTGGTGATCATAGATACGACAGCGCCACCACTCGGCCATGCAACTTTGTCACTCCGACCTAATAATCTAGCGTCAGAGTATGCTCAGTTGGGCTGGGCTGTAATCTTTGTACCTTTTGGATCCACACAGGAATTCTCATGGTTAGTCAATGATCACCTGGCTCAAGTGCCCCGAGAACACATTGAAGACGTTGTGAACTATGCCATTGATCATAGTGAAACAGCGAAAGGTATTTATATTTGCAGCTCATTTCCGTCGATGGAAAACAACGCGCGTGGCGAACGCCTAAAACGTCACGGATGGCGATACATTTATGAAATCCGTGACGACATGGAAGAATTCAATAGAGTTGGATATTCAAAATGGTACCACCCTATTCTGGAATCACGCATGGTTCGTAGTGCGGATGCTGTCGTCACCGTTTCTAGCGCACTTTCTAAGAAAGTTGCTAGCTTTGGCCCAGGCATGACAGAGGGCATCACGATGCCGAACGGCGTAAGTCAATTGACTCTGAATGGTTCCAAGCACTTGCGACAGAGCAGTGCGATAGAGACACACGAGGCCGGCGGTGTCGTTGGATACGTAGGTCACTTGACGCCGTCGTGGTTTGACTGGACCTCCCTTGTTCGCTCCGCCCTCGACCTTCCGCACATTACGTTTGAGATTGTGGGCCATGGAATGCCAGAAACCTTGGATTTGCCGACGAACGTCAAGTATTTAGGTGCGAAGACCCATGCCGAGCTTCTCGAAATTGTAGCCCACTGGAAAGTTGGACTCATTCCGTTCATAGATTCGCCGCTAACCCGTGGTGTGGATCCCAATAAGATTTACGAATACTTCGCATGGGGACTTCGGGTCGTATCTGCTCAGATGGGAGCAGTGGAAACATATCCATCGACTCGAGTCTACACACACCAGCCTGATCTGACTCTCGCGATTCAAGAAATGGTAGCCTCACCAATTACAGATCAAGAGATGGAAACAATTGCTCGATTCGCGGAATCGAGTAGTTGGCGTAATCGGGCGGAGAACATGATGGAATTGGTAGAAGGGGTCGAGCAGTGAAATCTCTAATTGTGTATCCAAACTGCTCTAAAGGCGGCGTCACATCAGTCATTAGGGGTCGAGCTAGGGCGAACCCCGCCCGTGACTTCGAAGTGATATTTTTCAACGACCGAGGCGGTCGTAATGCGTTTGATGATCTCCCTAATGTGCACGTGCGGGTCATCCGCAAGGACCGTGTGACCAATTACCTGAATCATGTACTATCTCAACGTGAATATGCTGATGTATCATTTCTTTCCTGTCCTGATATTGTAACCAAACTCACGGTGCCTAGCGAAGTCAAGATTGACTATGAATTCCATTCATCCAACATGACCATCGTAGCCGACGAAATTTCTAACTTGGAATTATCTAAGCTTAATAGACTCATCGTGCCCAGCGTATATATGGCTACTCAATTGGAACCACTTCTACCCACAGACCATGTCGATCAAGTAACCGTTGTACCCAATCTGGTGGATACATCTGTATTTACATTTGACGAAGCCCTCGAGGAGCCTGCGCAGATTTCTTCTCGTCCGCTGATTTGGGTGGGACGGTTCGATAAGGGTAAAGGGTATCGATACTTTCTGCGGTTGTTGGCGCAGCTGCCTGATAATTATCATGGCGTGGTTATTGTCAGTCTCGAGACAGGTCCTGACCGGGCGGCATAGTTCTTCTCGGAGGCAGGCTTCGATGGCGTGGACTCTAGGGTTCAACTTTTGTTGAATGTTCCTCAGACTGAGATGGCAAGTATCTACCGTGATGCGCGTCGCTCTGGCGGAGTCCTGGTATCGACATCACTCCTGGAGTCTTTCGGCTATACAGTTGTCGAAGCTCTCTCTTGCCACTTGCCAGTGGTTGCGTTCGATCTTCCTGCGCTACGCGAACACGATTCACATGGCGTTGACTACAAGCTCGTGGCACCTGGCGATGTGTTGGAGTTGAAGGATGCAATTCTGGCTTTACACGCCTAATTTAGATGCTATTTTCATTTAGCTCGACCATTGGAGACCAGTCATGAATTACTTTGAACGCATTGCCCGGCGTCTTGCCGTGCAGGAGGACTTCGTTCCAGCATCACTCGGCGCAAAAGGTGCCGCGCAGAACTTTGCACGACAAATTGGCGTCCGAACGCCTGAAGTCTATTATTCTGGCACCTTACAAAGTTTGCCAAGTGAATTGCCGAGTGAGTTCGTCTTCAAGCCTGCGTTTGCGTCGACCTCAATCGGCGTCCTACTGCTCCATTCTTTGGGTGACGATAGGTTCACCAATCTAACGACTAATGAAGTCATCACTTTGAATGAAATTAAGGAAAGGGCTGCAGATGTTGCAGAACGGTTTCTAGGTGCCAGGGCTGAATCCGGCATATTCATCCTCGAAGAATTGCTGCGGTCGCCCGATGGTTCCACTCCGCCCAAAGACGTGCGTTTTTACGCATTTCAGGGCGAGATTGGCTTGATCCTTATGGAGTCCCACATTGCAGGTCCTGCGCGCGCCATGTATTTTGATGGTGATTTTGCACCATTGAAGGACGTGAAGGAGAAGTATGGCGTTGCATCAGGTGCCAAGGACCTGGAATCCATTGAAGATGCCATTCGTCCCATGCACTGGAAGGAGCTCCTCGCAGTGGCGAAGAGACTCTCTGTAGCCATCCCGTCTGCATTCTGTAGGATTGATTTGTATGACACACAGAATGGGGTGACTTTGGGCGAACTAACTTTCACGCCGGGTACGTTCTATTACAAGAACCGCAAATTGATGTCCGATGCAGAGGCGGAGCGTCTTGGCGCTTTGTGGGGCAGTGCCGAAGATCGGCTTTTGGGTAGCGTGGCACGGAGATAGTTTCACGGGCAGTTTCTGTGCGGCCAGTCATGTGGTCGCCCGTCGACCAGTGTTGATTCGCCCCACTCTTTTTCCGACCACTAGTTAGTTCGGCCTTTTGGTCATTCAAATGTTCGGGCTGCTGATGGGATGTACCCCTTGATTGGTTTTTGTGGTTGGCCGCGTCCGTCGAGGGTTCTTTACGGGAAGCAATTGGGGCTGACGACCCGGAGGAGGACCGTCAGCCCCAAGGCCGTGCATCACGATTTATAGGGCTCTTCCGAGTCGCGGTGGGGGTGAGAGGCGCGCCGGTATGAGC